>CBIHQZ010000794.1:0-3987 GCA_966212315.1 uncultured Myxococcales bacterium | reverse complement strand
TCTTCGGTGCACTCGTCGGCGTGATGCGCCGGTGGAGGCGGTGCCGCGTGCGTGGTGTGCGGTGCTTCGCCGCCCGCGGGGCCGGTGCCGGAAGGGAGTGTCGCGCCGTTGCCACCGATGCCGCCCGCCATCGAGATCCCGAGGTCGGGAATGCCGTCGCCGCTTGCGCCGCTCGGTGCGGGGGCACTCGCGGGAGGCGGAGTCGGTGCGCTCGGGGGCGAGGGCGCCGTGCGCGCAGCGCGCTGAACGGGGGCCGGCGTGCGCGAAGGCTGCGCCGGTGCGACGCGTGCGGGCGCCGCGGGTGTCGGCGCTTCCGGGATCGCAGCGGGCGTCGGCGGCGTCGGGCGAGCGCGCCGTGTGTGCGTTTCGCGCATCGTGATCGTCGTGGGCGTGCGGTCTTCTGGTACCCGCACGCGTGCGGCGAATCCACCGAGCGCGATGTGCGCGCCCACGCTCACGACATACAGAGTGCTTCGCCCGATCCACGCCATGTCGCTACTCGGCGTGCTCGACGTTGATCGCGAAGTGCGTGATGCCCGCGAGCTTCGCGAGATCGATCACGTGCATGACCGTGCCGTGACTCACGTCGCGATCGGCGGTCACCACCACGTTCACGTCCTGGTTCGATTCGTACGCGCCGCGCAGTCGTTCGATGAGTGCGTGCTCGTCGACGGGCTGATCGTTGAAGTACGTCGCCCGGGTGCGCGCGATGGTGACCGTGGCCGTCGAGTTCACGGTGCTGTCGGCACTCGCAGTGCGCGGCAGATCGACGTGAATGCTCTGCGAGACGATGAATGTCGCGGACACCATCATGATGACGAGGAGCACGAGCACGACGTCGACCATCGGCGTGACGTTGATCCCCACGATTCCCGCGCGGCCTCTGCGACCGCCTCCCGATGACATCGTGCCTGCCATGGTTCTTACTCCGCGTCCGCGAGGGCGAGACGCGCCGCGCTGTCGGGGGCGTCGGTGGTGTCGGTGCGAACCGATTCGCTCGCGATGACCGCGCGTGCGGCGCTCGGTGCAACGTGCGACACGGCACGACCCGACTTGAGATACGCGGTGAACAGCTTGCCCAGTGAGATGGCGTTGTTCTCGATGTCGCCGATCTTCTTCTGTACGGCGTTGAACGCAACGACGGCCGGGAGCGCGACGAAGATGCCGACCGCGGTGGCGATGAGCGCTTCGGCGATGCCGCCCATCACGTGGCTCATGTTGCCGGCGCGTGCCGCGGATCCGCCGAGGTGATGGAACGCGTCAAGGACGCCGATGACGGTGCCGAGCAGTCCGACGAAGGGCGCGTTGTTGCCGAGCGTGCCGAGTAGATTGCTGCCGCGTTCGAGGTCGGCTCGCGCGCGGGCGAGTTCGCTTTCGAGCGCGTCGGCGAACGGCTCGGCGCCGCCGTCTTTCCAGCGCAGCGCCGCGGTGATCACGCTCGCTTCGATCGATGCGCTCGTCGCGAGGACCTTCTCCGCGCGCGAAAGATCACGTGCGAGCAGGGCGTCGACGATCGCGTTGCGCAGCGTGCCGCCGTCGGCATGGCGACGGAAGAACACCACGCGCTCGAGGATCGCAGTGATCGACACGATCGAGAGCGCGATGAGCAGGTAGAGCACCCACGTGCTGCCGAGGAGTGCGACGCGGAGGAGTTTGTCGACGATCATGAGGGGTTCCTGGTGGTGATCACGGCAGTGTGATTTCGGTGACGAAGGTTCCCGATGACGCGCCGCCGTTGGCGGCTTGCGCACCGAGCGTTCCGTCGATGTGCCTTTGCTCGACGAGATGCGTGAGGCCGGCGTCGGGATTGCCGTCGCGGCGGTATTCGGTGAAGCGCCAGTTCACGGACCCGAGCCCGCACGCGTCGAAGAGATTCGCGTACACGCGGTAGACGCCGGGACGAGGCGAGCCTTGCCACACCAGGTCTTCGCGGCGGATGCCGTCGATGGCGCAGCCGCCGTTCGAGTCGCGATTCAACGACCCGACGTCGGGCGCGCTCAGCGCCGCGCGATCGATTCGTCCACCGTCGCCGAGCGTGGTCGTCGGGCGCTTCCACTCGACCCACTTGCCGTCGGGCGTGAGCACGCGGAGGTCGAGGTCGACGTTGGTGTCCCACGTGAGCGAGAAGATTTCGCGCGGCGGTGCGATGGCCGGGTCGCACGCGTTCAAGTTGTCGGGTGTCGCGCCGACGATGCAGACCTCGATGTCGCGCTGCGTGCCGGCGCGTCCTTCGCCGTCGAAGGCGACGAACCGCAGACGCTGCAGACCGGTGGGAATCTCGTCGCCGAAGTCCGCTGTCATCGACCAGACGCGTTCGTCGTTCTGCGTGGCGTCGATGGCGCCTGCCGGCACGACCCAGTAGCCGGTGCCGAACGTGGCGAACCGTACTGCAACCGAGAACACATCACGGGTCGCGCGTCCGCCGAGCGCTTTGCCGGCTTCGCGCCATTGCACGATGCCGTTCGCGTTCTCGAGGGCAGTGATCGCGATGGTGGTCCCGGTCCCGCCGTCCGCATCAGGCTGCGTTCCGGGGAGATCTCCCGGATGAAAGACCCCTTCGCGCACGCGAATCGGTTCGTCGAGTCCGAGCCGCGAAGGAGCACGGTCGCAACCGGCGACGGCAACGAAGAAGCACGCAGCGAACGCACGCGTTGCACGCATCAGAAGTCCACCTGCGCGCGCAGCGTCCATTGGTTGTTCGCGAGATCGCGCGGAACGCCGCGCTCGTCGCGACCGGCCGAATCGAGGATCACGTCGTACTGGAACAGCAGTCGCGCACGATCGGGCCATGAGAAGCCGACGAGCGGCGAGAGCGTGTGAACGCCTGCGTCCGCGGGGATCAACGCGCCGCGACGGTTGTCGAGCAGGTCCGTGTTCGCGTTGTAGTAGTCCCAGCGAAAGCCGACGACGCCGAAGCGCGTGACGTCTTGCACGACCGCCGCGTAGCCCGAGAGCTGGCGCACGTCGTTCCCGGCGGTGACCGGGTCGGCGACGAGGACGCCGCGATCGAGATTCGATGCGAGCGTGAATTCACCGTAGACCCGCGTCCATCCGAGCCAGCTGCGAAAGCGCGCTTGCAGATCCGCGTTCACAGCCCAGTGCGAGAACGTTTCCGACGCTGTCGCCGCGCGGGCGGGCACGCCTACGAGTTCGCCGTTGTCGACCGTGAGGTTCTCGTTCGCGTCGCGCCAGATCACGCCGCTCTTGGTCGCTTCGGTGCCCGGATGGAAACCGGTGCCCGCGAGAAATGAGACGCCGCCCGAGATGTTCCAGCCCGCGCGTGCGGTGCCGGTGTCGACGCCGATGCGTCCGAGTACATCCTTGGCGGCGGTGAATGTGTACGAGTTCGCGCCGACGCGATCGCCGAGTGGCGTGCCGTTCATCACCGCCAGCGCGTAGCGGAGAAAACTCACGCCGCCGCTGAGACGCACGCCGAGGTCGGGTTCGCCCGGGAAGAGCGCGACGGATCCGAGCGATCGCTCCATGAAGAAGCGACGGCGATTGCCTTCGGTGAGTTCGTAGCCGAACGGCACGTCGGTGAGGCCGACGGTGAGCATCGCGTAGGGCGGGCGCGTCGCGTCGGGATTGCGCCATACGAGCGAGCCTTCCGCGCGGCGCACACCGACGGTGGGCGTGCGAACGGTGTTGGCGTCGATCTCGAGCGCGAACGTGGTGTATCGCCAGCTCCCGTCGACACGAAGCCGCACGCGTCGCAGCACGAATCGATCGCGGTTGTACGGAATGCCGCCCTGCTGGATCTGGTCTTCGCTGAGCTGACTCGACTCGTACTGCGCTTGCAGGTAGCCCGACACGACGAGGCCGACGGGCGCGAGGACGCTGCCCGCATCCGGGCGCGCCGCGGTCGTGTGTACGAAGCTTCCGAAGATGCGTTCGTACTCCGCTGCGTCGAGTGGTCCGGCGGGCGCGCTCGAGGCGGTGCTCGCGACCGCGGGTGACGGCGGCGCTGCGCTGCTCGCGTTCGCGATG
>CBIHQZ010000793.1:0-3990 GCA_966212315.1 uncultured Myxococcales bacterium | reverse complement strand
GAATTCGCGGCGACGGGTCTCGTGGTCGGAGTCGCCGGTCCGGTCGCGGGCTGCGGCGTCGTCTGAACGGTCGTCGGGGACGCGGCGCGGTTCGGCGGAGACGGGTTTCGCGTCAGCATGACCGCTGCGCCCACCGTGATCGCCGCAAGCGTCGCGATCCCGGAAATGATCAGCGTTCGCTTCGACGCGCTCGCCACCGGACGTTCGCTGTCGAGTGGGACGCCCTGAAGGGAGTCGGCCGCCAGCGAGCGCACGCTGCTCACGCCGCTGCCGCGGTTCTCGTTGAACGACCGCGACGGCGAAGACGGCGACGAGGGCGCTTCCTTCACGCCTGCGATCGAAACGCCCTGCTTCACGCGCTCGCGTTCGGCTTCGAGCTTCGGCCCGGCGACTCGCTGCACGTACTGCGCGACGGTTCGCGTCGACGCAACGCCGCCGACGACGTGAGCGATCGCTTCGAGCGCGTCCGCGAAATCACTCGCCGAGTCGTAGCGGCCGGCCGGATCGCGATCGAGCGCGCGCATGACCACCGCGTCGACTTCTTCGGGCACCGACGGGAGTACCGATCGCAGCGACGGGATCGGATTCGAAAGCACCGCGCTCAAGACTTCGACGTCGTTGTCGCCCTTGAAGAGCCGCCGCGAACTCAGCATCTCCCAGACGAGAATGCCCATCGCGAACACGTCCACTCGGCGGTCGATCCCGCCGCCGCGCGCCTGCTCCGGCGCCATGTACGCGATCTTGCCCTTGAGCTGTCCGTCGCGAGTCGTCACCAGCCGGCTCTCGGCCTTCGCGATGCCGAAATCGGTGATCTTCGTGACGCCGTCGATGCCGATGAGAACGTTCTGCGGCGAGACGTCGCGGTGAACGAGGTTCAGCGGCGCGCCGTCGTCGTCGAGCAGATCGTGCGCGGCGTGCAGTCCGGCCAGTGCTTCGATGGCGATGCGGAACGCGATGCCGACCGGAATCGGCTCGTTCGCTTTCACCGCGTGCCGAAGCAAGCCGAGCATCCGGTCGCCTTCGACGTACTCCATCACGATGTAGAGACCGTCGCGGTCATCGACGTCGAGCGTCGGAACCACGTTCGGGTGACGAATACGCGCTGCCAGCCGGGCCTCGTCGAGGAACGCCGACACGAAGTCTTCTTCGCGCTCGAGGTGCGGATGGAGCCGCTTGATCGCGACGAGTCGCGAGAAGCCCTTCACGCCGACGGCACGTCCGAGAAACACCGTCGCCATGCCACCGGACGCGATCTCGCCGAGGAGTTCGTAGCGCCCGATGCGCTGGTATCCTCGGTTGTCCGCGTCGCGAATGGGCTCGGTGCTCATCTTCAGAATGCTCCGGTCACGCTGAGCCCGGTGTAGCCGTTGATACCGGGCGTGGCCGTCACGCTGACGCGTCGCTCGGAGGCGCCGCTGTTTCGCGTGACGAGAGTCGCGATCAGCAATCCGACGGAGATCGCTCCGACGCCTGCAGTGACGCCGTCCAGAATGATGGTCCGCGTTTCGGCAGATTGCACGGCCGCTTCGCGCGCGGGATCACGCATGTGGGTCGACATGGCGTTCTGGATGAGCTGGTTGCCCTGCGAGGTCGCGTCGATCCAGCTCCAGATCGCGACGCCGCCGACGATCGCGGTAGCCGCGAGACCGCCGATGAAGAAGGCAGGGCTCAGGCCGCCACGGCGCGGCTGCTCGGGCGTCGAGCTCGTCGTGGTCGAGGTGGTGGTCGTCGAAGCGGTCGTAGAGTTCGACGTGGTGTTCGTCGCGACCGCCGCGGACTGCGGGGGCTCTTCGATCGACACGCTCTGCGTCTGCCCGGCGGCGCCTTCGACGCTGGCATCGCGCGAACGATTGCCCGACCAGTGACCGATCAAACGATGGGTGCCCGGCGGGACGAAGAAGTCGGTGCCCTGCTGCACGACGCCGTCGGATTCGACTTCGCACTGCGAGCACGTGACCGTCACGCGCAACACTTCGGCCGACGTCTGCTGCAACGTTCGCTGGGCAAGACGCTGGGCCTGCGCGTCGCTCGGGTACTGGGACTGCAAGCGCAGCGCGAGGGTCGCCGCGCGTGCGACGTGTTCGGCCCCGCCCGCCTGCTGGTGCGCGCGCACCGCGTTGCTCAATGCGAGTGCGGAGGGCGCCATGCGGTTCGCGGTCTCGAACCAGTTCGCCGCGCCGCCGTAGTCACGTTGCAGGTAGCGACGCGTGCCGTTGTCGTACGCCTCGGCGGCCGCCTGACGATCCGCGGCAGAGATCTCCTGCGCATGCGCGTGCGACGACGCGATCAGCAGTGTCGCTGCGAACGCGAGGCCGATCGAACCGGCGCGAGTGAAAAGGCGAGCGTTGCGACTCGGATGCTTCACGTCCACTGAACCATGCTTCCGAACCACGACTAGAAAGTCAAGCGATCCCCACGCGGAACAGCCGGCTCTAACGCGACAAAACGGCGAGCGCGTCACGAGCCGAATCGTTGCCGCGGACCCCATGGACGGCGACCGCGGTGGTGCACGCGATGCTGGCGATCGCTGCCAGGACGAGGCCGACCGGCGCGGGGCGATTGCGGCGAAGATATTCGGTGCGCGCGAGCTGGGAGCGATCGAGTGCGGTGGTGCGATCGGCGAGGTCGTCGTCGAAGGAAGCGCGGAGCATGTCGCGTAGTTGCGCGACCATGTCCACCGGCCACTGCGAGAAGCGCGGGGCGGCGGTGAGGCGATTGGCACGCAAGCCGGCAACGTATGCTTCGGCGGCTTCTGCGGTTCCCGCGAGCAGCGCGACCGGAACGACGCGCAGTCCGCGGGCGAGGAGAAGCGCGCTGAGTGCGCCCGTCGCGGCGATGAGCAACGCCGCCGGCGCATCGGTGCGCGGTCGGGCGGCCCACGCGCCGATCGAGCGGGCGATCGCAGCGCCCGGGAGCGGGCCGACGGGGAGGGCGAGGGTGAGGGCGCCGGCGAGGATCCATCCGGCGGTGGGCGCGTGCTCGGTCGCGGCGAACAGACGCCAGGCGGCGAGTGCGGCGAGGAACGTGGGAAAGAGCGCTGCGACCGACGGGGTGTAGGTGCGGCCGGGGAGCGCGATGCGACTGCCGACGAATTGCGCGCCTGCGCTGACCGAGAGGGCGGCCGCGAGTCCCCCGATGGCGCCGACGATCGTCGCGCTCGGTGCGGTCCAGAGGATCTCGGCGGCTGCGACGGCGAGCACCGCGAAGAAGATCCCACGCAATGTGATGACCACCGTTCCGAGCCCACCGAGCCAGCTGCGGGCCTCGCCGGGCGCGGCTGGCCCGCGCGGGAGGAAATCGCGGTTGTCGGTGCGCTCCGCGATGATGCCGAGAAGCAACTCGGGGTCGGCGATGTCGATGACCGGAATGGGCGTGTCTTCGAGCACCACCTCGGCGCCGTCGAGCGCCGAGAGGTCTGCGAACGCGATCGGCGGTCCGGAGGAAACCTCGATGCGCGCGTATTGAACCCTTGCGGTGCCGCGCGGCGTTTCGATCTCGCCGTACGCGAGACCGACGCGGCGAATGGCAGTCCATGGCACCTCGCGCTGCGTGGCGCCGTCACGAATGGAGAGCCCGTCGTCGGCCGGTCGCAAGGCGTGGTGCGGGCGTCCGAACGCGAGTCGCAGCGCGAGCAGCGAGGCGAGCGCACAGATGGTCGCGATCGTCGCAGGGCGAGGGTCGAAGCGAAGCGCGACGCGCAGCAGCAGCCAGGTCGCGACCGCGAGGAACGTCGCCGTCACGATCGTGTTGCGCTGGCTGGGGCGGAACTCGCGCACCGGGAGGATCATAGGGCGGACGGCGGTCGAGATCCTGAGTTTTCGGCGGGCGGGCGCGCGGACCTCACCCCCGCTGCCGCGTGCCCCTCTCCCTCCTACGCCACAGCGATTCCCGTGAACGCAGGCGTCGTCGAGAGAGGGGCTCGAAGGATGATGGCGTATCGGTGAACTGCGCCCGTTGTGGTGCGGCGGGTCGGGGAGGTCGAGGGCGCGG
>CBIHQZ010000792.1:0-3990 GCA_966212315.1 uncultured Myxococcales bacterium | reverse complement strand
CGTGTCCGACCGTGAGTCCGCGCAGCGAACGCGCATCGGCGCGACGCGCGATCGGACCGACCCAGAACTGCACCGGATCGGTCAGCGTTCCCATCTCCGCGTGTGCATCGCCCGCATCGACGAAGATGTCCGCGACTGTGCTCCGCACCGCATCGACGGTGAGTTCCATGCGCGGAAAGAACAGTCCGTGACCGGGCGGATTCACGACGGTGCTGCGCGGCCCGGGATGTCGCGCGCGAAACGCGGCCGCGATGCTGAGCGAGCCGGGCTCGGTTACCGGAATCCCCTCGAGCGCGGGGATCTGATGAGTCAGGCCGCGAAGCCAGACGCGCCGCGCATGCACGCGAACCGCGGGCATCGGACCGCGCGCACGAAGCCCCGCGATCAACTGCCGCACCGGCACACCGACCAGCGTCGCGCCGGTCGCGATCCACGCGCCGTCCGGATCGCGCAGCCAGATGCCGCGCGCTTCGAGCGTTCCGTTCAGCGCGATGTGCGTCACTTCACCGATGTGCAGTTCGCCGAGAAACTGATCGCGCAGCACTTCGTTCGCGACGTCCCGCACCACGCGCCGCCCGAGCGATGTCGGCACGTGCACGACCACCATCACCGCGAAGGTCACGAGGACCACCGCGACGTAGGCGAGCCGGGCAAGCGTGCCGCGCAGCATCAATAAGCCTCCCCGATGGCGAAGTGGAACGCCAGCGGCACGGGCAGTCCGAAGAAGTCGCAACGGGGCCGGGACACTGCGTAGTACGACGGGTACCCGCCGCTTGTTCCGTCACCGAGATTGGCTCGCGCGATGTCTTGCGCGTAGGCGCCGCCCGATCCGCAGTTCACCAGGTCGTCGAGTCGCAGTCCGAGATCGAGACGAACGACACCGATCGGCGAGATGTAGCGAATGCCGAATCCGGTCGACGGATGGGGATCGAAGCGCACCTGCAGCGCTTGCGGCGCGGGTGGCGCACCGGGGAGTTGATTGTTTCGAATCTGTTCGTCGGTGACGACGAGATCGCGCCTGCCCGTGTTGAAGTCAGGGTTCCAACCGGTCACGTCGCTGGCATCGAAGAAGAAAGCGAGACCGAAGGGCGCGAAGTACCAGCGAAGCTCGGTCGAGAATTCCCACGCGGTGAGTCCGCCGACGTTCGTGAAACGCCCTGCGTTCGGACCTGCCGCCGAGCCCGAGGTCGTGTCGATGAAACGCGTTCCCGAATACGAAAGCGGCACGCTCGTGCGCCAGCCGATTTGATTGAACGGATACCCGCGATTGGAGAGCGCGCCGCCCGAGTAGAAGCGAAGTTCGTTCGGAACGGGCCATCCATCCGCTGCGTTGCTGCTGCCCACTGCGGCGCCGCCATATCCGCGGACCGCGAGAATGACGTTCGGCCCGATCGGCACGAACCCGCGCACGTCGAGCGCGCCGCGGAGGAACGAGTAGCCGCTCAGTGGTTCGACCGCGACGCTCTCTTGATTCACCACCGACGCGTAGAAACCACGATGCGTCTGCAGCGGGTTGTCGCGCAGATCGAGCGTCAGTTGCTGCTCGAGGTACGTGTAGTACTGCGAGACGTACTGCTGCCGGAAGATCGGATCGACGAGCAGTTCGTTGCTCTGCGGACACGAGATCCGCAGCGCCTGGTCGCAGTAGTCCAGCCGCACGCCGCGCACGTAGGCGGCGCCGAGAAGCTGACGCGAGAATCGGAACAACACCCCGAACGCGCCGCGCACCGCGCTGCGATGCGTGATCGACGGATTGATCGGATCCGGTCCGATGTCCCACGAGAGGCTCGTGAGCACGGTTCCGCCCGGCCACACTTCGGGCACGCGGAACTCGACCGCGAGGAGATTACCGACGTCGAAGAGCTGCGCACCCGGCGTGCCGCTGAAGTTCAGCGGGGTGAAAACCAGCGGTCGCTCGTCGATGCGCCATCGCGCCATCCGTCCGAAGAACGGCACGCGGAAATGTTCGAAGCTCGCGAGCAGGTGCACATCGCTGCGGCTCTGATCGATGGCGACGCCGCCACCGGCGCGGATTCGATACGGCCGCGTCGGCGACACGTGGATGTGCACGTCGACGCGCACGTACTGGAGCGGGTCGTGGAAGTCGGCGAGCGCATCGCAACGATTGTGCGAGTCGCACCGATGCGGGTCTTCGTCGATGCGGACGATGCCGAAAACGCCGAGTTCGAACAGCCGTCGCTGCGCATCCGCGAGGTCGCTGCGATTGTATTCGGAGCCGGTGCGAATCCCGGTGGCGTTGAGCGCGACGCGCACGGGATACAACGACCGCCCGAGACGCCCGCTCTGCATCGGCCGCTCTTCGGGCGACTCGTGGAGATACAGCTGTCCGAACCGCCCCGGCGGCCCCGGGCGCAGCACGAAGATCACGTGCGCCTGGTGCATCACGGGATCGACGGTCGCATGTGGGATCACGCGCGCGGCGGCGTGGCCGGCATCGCGCAGCAAATCGGTGATCAACGTGCGGTCGGCGTCGAACGCGGCTTCGGTGAACACGCTGCCGACACGAAGCTGCATGCGACGGCGGATCACTTCGCAGTCGGAACGGATCGGCGGCCACTGGTCGGTCTCGCGCAGCGAGTCTTCGTCGCAACCCGAGAGCCACAACGATGCGAGTCGCGTCGGCTGTCCTTCACGCACCGCGAGATCGATGTCGACCGTTCGCCGATCGGCACTGGTGTCGAGCCGCGAGGAACGCACCGATGCCGAGTAATACCCGCGCGCCGAGTAGTAGCGCTCGATGCGGTCGAGATCTCGTCGGAACGAGGTCTCGTCGTAGTACTGCGGGTCGGTCCACGGAAGTCGGATGCCGAATGTGCGCGGGGTTTCCTGCGTGGCAATTCGTTGCCGCAGATCGCCGGCGTCGACGCGGTGCACGCCGTGGAAGCGAAGATTCTCGACTGCGAGCCGTGAGCGGTCGACGCGCGCCGCGCATCCTTGCGACGCCACGGCCCCGACGAACGCGAGACCGGCGAGCGCGCGGGCGAAGGTCAGTGGGCGTCGGGGAGGGGAGAGGAGTTCGTGCACGCAGCGGCCGGTGTCGTGAGATAAGTGATTCGAACGGCGGATGATAATGCGGAGGGCGGCAGCGTGTCCGAACGACGTAAGGTCTTGAAGGTTCTTGCCGGCACGGCCACTGCGGCGATCACGGGGGCGGCGATCATCCCGGCAGCTGCTCTCGTGGGTGAGCCGGGTCGCGATCACGGCGTCGACAGTGGAACGTGGCTGCGCGTGGCCCGTGTCGACTCTCTGCCGACCGGTCGCGCGACGAAAGCGAATGTCGTCGGCGCGCACGAAGACGCGTGGCTCCGCGCGCCGGACCAGCGACTCGGAATCGTGTGGCTGATTCGCGACAGCGAGACCGCTGTTCGCGCTTTTTCCGCCGTCTGTCCGCACCTCGGATGCGGGATCGAACTCGACGGCGATCACTTCAACTGCCCCTGCCACGATTCGTCCTTCGATCTCCGCGGCGAACGCACCACCGGCCCTTCGCCGCGTGCGATGGACCCGATGGAGGTCCGGATCGCGGACGGTTGGGTGTCGGTTCGCTATCAACGGTTTCGTCAGGGCGTGTCGGCCCGCATCCCGGTGTAACGATGGCCTTGGGAGACTTCCTCGAAGAACGAATCGGGCTGTCCTGGCTCGAAAAGCACTCCCTCGAGACGCCACTGCCCGGCGGGGCGCAGTGGAACCGCGTGTTCGGCTCCGTCCTGCTCTGGCTCCTCGTGCTCGAGTTCGTGACGGGCATCGCGCTCGCCATGCTCTACGCACCGTCCGCGCAGACCGCGTGGGCGAGCGTGTTCTACATCCAGCATCATTTCCGCTGGGGCGGCTTCGTTCGCGGCATTCATCACTGGGCCGGTCAGACGATGCTCGTCGTCGTCATCATCCACCTGCTCGTCACGCTCTTCGTCGGTGCCTACAAGAAGCCGCGCGAAGTGAACTGGTGGGCGGGTCTCGGTCTCGCGGGTC
>CBIHQZ010000791.1:0-3991 GCA_966212315.1 uncultured Myxococcales bacterium | reverse complement strand
CAACGGATCGGATGACACGGGACTCGCGAAGTATAGCGGCCGACGCGCTCAGGGCGTGGCGAACGGTTCCGGGAGCGTCGGGTCGATCACCGGCCCGTCCGTGCCATTGTGGAAAAACGTGACCGCGCGGAGCATCGCCTGACTGCCCACTGCGGCGTTCGGTGCGGCTGATCCGATGCGTTGTCCGGTGATCAACGCGGTGTCTAGCGACAGTGTCGAGTTTCGATCGTAGAGACCGATGCCCCCGTCGGCGATGACGGCGCGTTGAAACGCGGCAGTGCTCGCGCCCGAGCAGGAGACACCGTACGCAACGGGCGGCCCGCTCGGCGCGGGGCCATCGAGGCTCGAGAACTCGACCGTCGATTCGCGCACCCGCGCAAGGTAGAGATCATCGATCCGCACCATCGATCCCACGGACGGGATCGCCGCGCCGAAACTCGTGGCTGCGATGCCTGCCCCGCCGCTCTCGGTGATCGCGACCCGCTGCGCGTCGACCTGCGCGCCGCTGCCGGCGCCGAGCCCGATGCCGAATCCCTGTACCGACGGATGCGTCGCGTGGATCATCGCGTCGACGAGTTCGAGGCGTCCGCCCGATGCGAAGACGCCCACTTCGGTGGCGTCCGAGACGAGCGCGCGCTCGGCGCGAAGTGTTCCGCCCGATCCCACGTCGATGCCGCGACCGCCGATGCCCGCAAGGGTTGGAAGGGTGTCGATCACGGCGCTGTCGACGAGATCGACTCGCGTGTCGGCGCCGACCGAGGACACACCGCTGGCGCGATTGTGCGCGACGAGCACGCGCGTGAGCGTGATCGATCCACCGGCCCGTGCCTGTACTCCGGTGCCGGGCGCGAGGTCCGAGAGCGGAAGCGACCCGCGCACGTGACTGTCGGCCATGTCGATTCGTGAACCCGCCGCGTCTGCGACGAGCCCGAATCCGAGGCTCGCGTCGATCACTGCATATCGTGCGTGCACGGACGCTCCGCCGAACGCGCCGAGCGCCGTTGCCTGCATGCCGTCGTAGCGAGGGAGCGAATCGCGAAGCAACACGTTCGCGATGGTCGCCGTCGACCCGGCTTCACGCACGACGATGCCGCCGTGATTCGAAGTGTTCGACACATCGGTCGCCATGAGCGTCGCGCCAGCGAGAACGCGTATTCCGACGCCCGGGGAACCGTCGACGACGAAGCGCGTGCCGGTGACGAACACGTCGAGCAACTCGGCTCGCGATCCGGGACCTGTCACTTGGATTCCGATGCCGGTAGCGCCTGCGATGTGAATGTCGCGAAGGGTCGCCTGCGCGCCTGCGTCGATGAGGAACGCGCCGCCTGCGCCGGCCACCGAGAGTCCCGCGACGTCGACGTGCGCTCCCGCGGTTGCGTGCAGCGAGAGCGTGCTGCTGGACGCCGACGCGATGGTCGTGTGCGCCGCACAAGTGCCGAGTACGTGGACGTTGCGATCGATAAGCAGTCCTTCGGGGTAGGTGCCGGCAGCAACGAGCATCCATCCATCGGCCGGCACGCGTGCGAGCGCTGCGGTCAACGATGCGTATGGATAGGTCTCGCTGCCGTCCGCGCTCGCGGCGTCCGCGTCGCTCGCGACGTGAACGACCACTGCGCCCATCGCCGCCGGGCCCGGATCGGCGAAGCGCGTCGAAGGGCAATCGCTCTCGCCGGTCGCCGTGCATCGCCCGTCCGGAAGCGGACCGGTTCCCACGGGGCAGTCGGTTCGCAGCGAGGGTGCGCACGCGACGTCGCCATCGTTCGACCATCCGGGCGGGCATGCGACACCGCCATCGCTCGTCGGGCTCGAACTCGGCGCGCTCCAACCGCCGCCGATGCCGCCATCGGCGAATCGATAGAACGAACTCCCGCCCGTACCGCCATCGGCCGCAGCAACGGCATGTGGTCGATCGATGTGCGCGGATTCGCACGCGCTCGGGACCCCGTCGCCACCGTCGGCGCAGAGAATCACCGCCGGGCCGCATCCGCCGCGGAGGGCAGGCACCCATTCGGGCGGACATTCCCAGCGCGGAATCGTCGCGTCGACCGTGCTCACGTCGGCCGCGCCATCGAGATCGAACCGCGCGTCACCGTCGACGAACGGCACGATGTCGGTTGCGGCATCGGCATCGGGTCGATCGCGATCGCCGGTGCACGCTGCCGACGCGAGTGCGACGGCGAGAACGCAGGCGAGACGGATCGACGCACCCACCACTACGATTTCGCGCGCGCGGCGCCGCACCCGTCGCAACGCTCGGCTTCCGCATCCAGAAACGCACCGCAGGCCGCGCAGAACACTTGTTTCCGCGCTGCCGCCGCCGCGTATTCGCGCGTGTTCGATCGACCGGCCGGGAATGCGAAATCCTCGAGCGCGTCCATCAATCCCTCGCTCGCGCTCTCTGCCGGAACGACGTGAATCGGCGACTCCCACTCGAGTTCGGGTTCGAGTTCGCCGCTCACCATCACGATCTCGGGCGCCGATGCGAGCGACTCTTCTTCGCCGCCGGACGTGACCTGATCGGGTTGTGGCGACGGTCGTCGGGCCTGGCGAACGCGCGGTCGATCGAATGTCTCGAAGCGCTGCAGTGTCGGTCCCATCGAGGCCGCTTCGCACGCCACCACGACGACGGCGATGTTGTCGGGCCCGCCGCCGGCATTCGCCTGCTGGATCAAGAGCGACACGATCTCGTCCGGGGTCTTGGCCAGGCGCAGCAATTCGGCGATTTCACCCGAACCGAGCACGTCGGTGAGTCCGTCGCTGCACAACACGAAGCGGTCGCCGGCGGCGAGAGGGAAAGTCCGCACCGACACGCGAATCGGCTCTTCCATTCCGAGCGCGCGCGTGACGACGTGACCCGGCAGTCGTGCGAGCGCGGTTTCGTCGATGTCGGGACGAAGTTGGAGCACGTCGTTGAGCAGCGAGTGGTCCATCGTGAGTTGCTCGATGAATCCATCGCGAAGGCGGTAGCAGCGCGAGTCGCCGACGTGGGCGACGTGTACCGCACCGTGCTCGGGAGCGAGCAACGCGACCACCGCCGTCGTGCCCATCCCCTTGCGTTTGTTCGACGTCGCCGCGATCTCGATGATGTCGTGATTGGCGGCTTGCATCGCGACCGCGAGCCGGCGCGCGTCGATGGAGAGCCCGAACGGATCGGCGTAGGGGCGGTGTTCGTCGTTGCTCGCGGTCGACTCGAGGTAGTTCGCGATCGACGTCGTGGCCAACGCACTCGCAACGTTCCCCGCGTTATGACCGCCCGCGCCGTCGGCGAGGATGAACGCGCCGAGGTCCGGACGAAGCAGCACGGCGTCTTCGTTGTGTTTGCGAACGCGACCGATGTCTGTCGATCCACCGGCAAGAATGCGAATGGGAGTTCCGGAACGACTCGAGTCCATCGCCGCGCAGTATACGCGGTCGCGCGATTTTCCAGGCATGGCGATTCGCGCGGCAGACTCGGGCGAGATGTCCGCCCTGCGCCGGCGGAAACCGCGCACGAATGCTTGCCGCTCCCCGCGAAAGACCCACCGTTCGCCAACATGACCGGTCCGGTGTTGGTGGCAGGGGCGAGCGGCGCGCTCGGTGGTCGCATCGTAGCGGAACTGCAACGCCGTGGTGAACGCGTGCGGGTCCTCGTTCGCGATCCGGCGAGAGCGGCGCGCTTCGGGACGGACGTCGACGTTCATCGAGGCGACGCGTTGCGTCCCGATTCGTTGCGTGGAGCATGCGACGGAGCGCGCGCGATCATCTCGGCGCTCGGCGCGAGCGTGCTTCCGTTTCCGTCCCGCGGGCGCGCCACGTTCTCGCGCGTCGACACACCGGCGAACCGCGCGCTCGTCGTCGAGGCCGAGCGCGCGGGCGTCGAACGCTTCGTGTACGTGTCGGTGTTCGGCGCCGACAAGATGCGCGGGCTGGACTACATCGACGCGCACGAGCGAGTCGTCGAAACCATCGATGCCTCGCGACTGAACGGCGTGATCATTCGCCCGACCGGGTT
>CBIHQZ010000790.1:0-3994 GCA_966212315.1 uncultured Myxococcales bacterium | reverse complement strand
TCGTGCTCGCGAGCGTGTCGCACGATCTTCGCGGGCCGCTGAACTCGGTGCTCGGATTCGCCGAGCTATTGCTCTCCGGTGTCGAAGGGCCGCTCACCGAGGGACAGCGCGAGAGCCTCGAAGCGCTCGGCCGCGGCGGGCGCGATCTGATGCGGCTCGTCGGCGATCTTCTCGATCACGCGCGACTCGATGCGGGACGCATGACCCTGGAGCGGCGCCGCGTCGCGGTCGACACCGTCATCGAACAGGGCCGCGCCCTCGCGATCGAGCGCGCCAAGAGCCCACTGCGTCCCGATGAGATTCCCATCGAAGGCGAAGCGGGGCTGCAGGTGGTCGGCGACGAAACGCAGATCGCCTATTCGCTCGGCGCGCTGACCGCGTTCGCATTGCTTCGCCCCGGCAGGGATGGCCGCGTCACGCTTCGCATCCGGCGCGATGAAGAGCGTTGCGTGGTCAGCATTCGCGGCGGCGGCACCACCCCGAGTCGCGAGGCGCTCACACGCTTGTTCGAGCCCTTCGATTTCGCCCCCACCGGCGCACGCGCGCCTGCGGGTCTCAACCTCGCGGTATCCGTCGCTCGCGGCGTGGTGCGTCTGCATGGCGGCACCATCACCGCCGAACCCAACGACGACAGCGGCATCACCATCCAGCTCGACCTGCCGCTCGCGAGCTGATCGCCCGGCGTGTGCGTGCACGCATTCATCAGCCTGATTCGTGGGACCCCGGATCCGACGCAAGTCGCCCTTCGGCTAGCGCGGCGCGGGCATCTGGTACACCATTGCCGAACACCTCTATGGCCGAAGTCGCCAGGATCCCGAGCGCCGCCCCCGAGAGTCGCGCCGCGAGCGTCGCGCAGAAGCTCCGGGCCACGGTGGGCGCGGCGTTGGAGGGCAAGGCCGACGTCGTCGAGCGCGCGCTGATCACGGTACTCGCGCGCGGCCACCTGCTCATCGAAGACATCCCCGGCGTCGGCAAGACCACGCTCGCCAAGGCCCTCGCCCGCGCGATCAACGCCCGCTTCACGCGCGTGCAGTGCACGAGTGATCTCATGCCGTCGGACCTGCTCGGCGTGAGTATCTACAACAGCGTCGATCGCCACTTCGAGTTCAAGCCCGGCCCGGTGTTCACCAATGTATTGCTGGCGGACGAGATCAATCGCGCCACGCCGAAGACGCAGAGCGCGTTGCTCGAAGCGATGAGCGAGCGACAGGTCACGGTCGACGGTGTCACGCGACGTCTCGACGATCCGTTCCTGGTGATCGCGACGCAGAACCCCGACGACAACGCGGGGACGTACCCGCTGCCCGACAGTCAGATGGATCGGTTTCTGGTGCGTACGCGCATCGGGTATCCGTCGCCGCAGATCGAGAAGCAGCTGCTGCTCGCGCGCAAGGAAGACACCGCGGAAGACATCGAGCCGGCGGTGACGCTCGAAGAACTGATCGCCGCGCAGCACGAAGTCGACCGCGTCGCGATCGATCCGGCGGTGTTGGACTACGCGCAAGCGATCGTGACGGCGACGCGGCAGCACGAAGGGATCGCAGTCGGGGTCAGCACGCGCGGTGCGAAGGCGTTCTTGCGCGCGGCCTGCGCGCGGGCGCTGGTGCACGGGCGGGCGTACCTGCTTCCCGACGATCTGTCGGAACTCGCGGTCGCCGTGCTCGCGCATCGCGTGCGCTTGTCGGGGACCGACGCCGGTCTCAATGCGCTGCTCGGCGAAGGCCGTCGCGACGACGCCGATCGGGTCATTCGCGATCTCGTCGGCCGCATCGACGTTCCGCTCTGACCGCGGCGTTCAATCGATCGGAATCCCGCCCGGCTGGAACGCGAGCGGCACCACCGTCTCCTGCCCGGCGACCGCTTGCGGCCCGAACTGAATGAGCCGCACGTGCGATTCGATGCAGCGCGCGACCAGTTCCATCAGCGTCTGATCGTCGTTGGAGCCCTCGACGCGACTGGCGAGCCGCGTGATCCGTCCGGCCGCGTCGAGCACCAGGTGCAACTCGATGTGCCCCGAGATCGTGTGGTCGCGTTCGCACGCCTGTTCGTAGCAACGTTGCAGTGCATCGGCTTCGCGACGCACCAGTTCCACGGGCGCGGGGTGCGCGCCGATGGTCATCGATCCGCCCGCCGGCACGTAGTTGACGGTCGGCGCAGGTGTCGCTGTCGTCGTGGCGATCGCGACGCTCGGACTTGCGTCGCCGATGCCCTCGAGGGTCATTGCAAACGCGCTCCGTTCGTCGGTGAACGGCCGCACTCGCGCGTGTTCGCTCGCCGCACGGACGCACGTTTCGACTGCGTACGGCAGCACGCCGCGGGTCGATTCGATCCGCTCGATCGTGAAGTCGCCCGCGGTGCCGCGGAACGCGCCGCGAACGATGACGTGATCACCGGCCCGCAGGCATCGCACCACGTCGTCACGCACGTGCTCGAACGCGCGGCTCATCCCGCGCTCGGTCGGGTGTGCGCGCGTCGGGGCGGATGCCGGTGCCGACGCAGTTTCCGACGTCGGCGCGGCGGCCGCACACGCGACGAGGCACGCCGCTGCGAGGGCTAGAACTGGTGTGCCGAGCGTCACGGGTTGCTGGGTGAGAAGTCGAAGGGAAGGGCAACGGCCGCAGCGCCGCCGATGGGCGGAGGGAGCGTTACCGTCTGCAACAACTGCTCGATGCAGAGCGCCACCGGCGTGAAGCTGTCGCGGTCGCCGCCCACCGGCGTCACTTGCGATCGCGTGCCGCTGACGTGGCCCGAAGCGTCGACGGTGAAACTCACCAGCACGCGCCCTGCGAGTTGCGGACTCCCGCGGAGCGCGCGCGTGTAGCAGGCGCGCACTTCGTCGGTGTGTTGCCGGATCGCCGCCGATGTGGCGGTGGGATCGATGCGGCCTGTCGCCTGCGGGGCGCTCACCACCGGTGCGGGGGCTGTGTTGGTGCCCGAGAACGTGAACGGCAGGGAGGTCTCGAGTGGGGCGCCGCCTGCGCGCGCGGGGAATGCCGTGGTTCGCACGACGCCTTCGACACATTGCGCGACAGTGGTCCCCGCTTCGGGATCGCCGCCGAGGAGCATGGTGGTGCTCGATGCCGTGCTGACTGCACCGGCTGCGTCGATGGTGAAACGCACGCGCGTTCGCAGCGCGAGGTCGTGGCTTCGCGCGAGTTGTGCCGAGTAGCACCCGCGTACGTCGTTCAGACGCGCACGCATCGTGTCACCGACCTGCTGCTCGAAGGTCCGTGTTTCAGCGGTCGGTTCGGTCGTGGCCGCGAGCGCCGGTTCCATTCCGGGTGTCGTCGCGAGAATCCCTGCAGTTCGCCGCGCGATCGACACGTTTCCACCGCGTGCGCTGGGCGTGAGGATGACGACGAGATCCGCGCGCCCCGAGGCAGTTCGCGGGAACGCATACGCGCGCACGCGCTGCTCGATGCAACGCGCCGCGCTGGCGCCCAGCGTCGCGGGGCCGGTCATGGCACCGAGGGGGCTGGCCGACACGTTGCGCGCGGTGCCGTCGGGGGTGATCTCGAACTGCACGTGCAGACGTCCGCCCACCGACGGATTGGTGCGAACGATCGTCGCGTAGCAATTCGAGATCGCGCTGCTCGGCAGCGGTCCCGCATCCGCAGATGCGCCCGGAAGTCGGATGCCGGTTGCGGTCGACGACACCGAGGTCGATGCGCCGCTGTTGGTCGCAACCGCGGCGGTTCCGTTGTTCGCGGGCGTCGCGGTCGCCGTCGTCGGGGTGCCGGTGTTGCTCGGCGTGACGGTCGTGGTGTTCGGTGTTGCCGTCGCGACGGCCGTTGTGTTCGCGGTCGTCGTCGCGTTGGTACCGACCGTGGTGACCGAGCCTGCGGTGGGTATCGCGGAGGCTGCGGTGCCGTTGGTCGTAGTGGTGCTCGGCGTGACACTCGTCGCGGTGGCTGTCGCTGCCGGTGCTTCGCTCGCCCCGCCGCTCGCGCCGCCGTTGGTCGACGACACGACGGCTCCATCGGGTGTGAACGTG
>CBIHQZ010000789.1:0-3996 GCA_966212315.1 uncultured Myxococcales bacterium | reverse complement strand
GGGCGGCCTCGGCCGGATGGTGCAGCTGCGTCTGCGTCATCCCGATGTTGAACAGAACGGGCGCGAGCTGCGTGCGCACGTACACGTCTTGAAAGAGCGTGAGCGCACGGGCGTAGTCCTGCGCTTCGTACGCGCGCACCCCTTGGACGAACTGCTCGGTTCCGTTGTCGGCCGGTGCCTCGACGCCGCGCTGCGTGCCGCGACTCTGCGCGTTCGCGACGCTCGTGCCTGCACCGCACGAGACGACGAGCGCGCAAGCACGTACGGTGTGTTTCGAGAGCATCCCGCGCATCCTATGACGCTCCGCGAACGGGCGCGACTCCCTCGCATCGTGCGACTGGCTTCGCGCGCGGCCGCTGTTGCACACTGCGCGTTGCATGAAAGCCGGCGACGTCGTTGCGGATCGCTTCGAACTCGAACGCGAGGGCGGGTCTGGCGGAATGGGGACGGTGTTTCGCGCACGCGATCGACACACCGGCTCGCCGGTCGCGGTGAAGGTTCTCCACGGTCACGGGCCGATGGAGAACGAGCGATTCGTGCGCGAGTCGGCGGTGCTCGCCGACTTCACCCATCCGGGCATCGTGCGGTTCGTCGCCGCCGGGACGACGCCCGCGAACGAACGTTACCTCGTGATGGAATGGCTCGACGGCGAAGACCTCGATGCGCGTCTCGCGCGGCAGGGAATGACGCTGCCCGAAAGCGTGAACGTCGTGCGGGCCGCCGCGGACGCACTGGCCATCGCTCACGCGCGCGGCGTGATCCACCGCGACATCAAGCCCGGCAATCTGTTCCTGATCGACGGCTCGACCGACCGGGTCAAAGTGCTCGACTTCGGAATCGCCCGAAAGCGCGGCGAAGGGCGCGCGCTCACGCGTACCGGCGTGCTCATCGGAACGCCCGAGTACATGGCGCCCGAGCAGGCGCGCGGATCGAGCGCCATCGATGCGCGAGTCGATGTGTTCGCGCTCGGCTGCGTGTTGTTCGAGTGCGTCGCGGGACGCCCCGCGTTCATGGGCGACAACCTCATGGCCGTCCTCGCGAAGATTCTTCTCGAGGACGCGCCCCGACTCGAGTCTGTCCGTCCGGGTGTGCCGCCCGCGCTCGCGGATCTCGTCGCGCGCATGCTCGCCAAGGATCCGACGCAACGCCCGGCCGACGGCAGAGCGGTCGTCACCGAACTCGCCGCGCTCGGTTCCCTCGACGACGACGGCGCTGCCACGGTTCAACACGACGCCCCACCGCCTGCACTCACGAGCCATGAGCAACGCGTGGTCTGCGTGGTCCTCGCCCGCGCGCCGGAGCACCGCACCGATGTGCTCGCGGCCACGATGGTCGTCGAACCGGTCGCAGCGGGGGACTCGCTCGCCACCACCGTCGCCGCGCAAGGCGCGCGGCTCGAAGTGCTCGCCGACGGTTCTTCGGTGGCGATCATCTCGGGCCATGGCACCGCGCGAGACGAAGCCGCCCGCGCCGCACGAGTCGCGCTTGCGATGCGCGCCGCGCTTCCGGAGCTGCCCATGGTCTTGCTCACCGGCCGCGGCGTGGTGTCCGAACGTTTGCCCGTCGGCGAAGTGATCGACCGGGCGACGCGCGAAGTACTTCTCGCACCGCCGGGCGGTCCGGTGCGTCTCGACGATGTCACCGCGGGACTCATCGACACGCGCTTCGACGTCGTGGGCGACACGCACGGACTCGGTCTCCGCGGCGAGCGCCCCGACGACGCGCCTCGAACAGTGCTCGGGCGTGCGACCGCGTGCGTGGGCCGCGACCGCGAGATCGCTGCGCTCGCGGGCCTGTTCGACGAATGCGCGAGCGAACCTGTCGCGCGTGTCGCGTTGGTGCTTGCCCCGGCCGGCGCCGGCAAGTCGCGCGTGCTCCAGGAGTTGATGCGCAGAACGGCATCGAGCACGCCGCAGCCGGTGACGTTCGTAGGTCGCGGCGATCCGATGTCGAGCGGCTCACCATTGGCAATGATCTCGTCCGCCATTCGTGGCGCGGCATCGATTCGCGACGGCGAGGACATCGCTGCGCGGCGGCGCAAATTGCACGCGCTCGTCGCCCGCTCGCTCCAGGGTGACGATCTCGCGCGCGTCTCGGTCTTTCTCGGTGAACTGGCAGGCGTTCCGTTCGACGACGAGAGCGTCGATGCGCTGCGAGCCGCCCGGCGGGACCCCGTGCTCATGAACGATTCGATGCGCACTGCGTTCGTCGACTGGCTCGCGGCCGAGTGCGCGGTGCAGCCCGTGATCTTCGCACTCGAAGACCTTCACTGGGGCGATCGTCCCACCATCGAATTCATCGACGCCGCGCTCCGCATGCTCCGCGAGTCGCCGCTCTTCGTACTCGCGCTCGCGCGTCCCGAGGTCCACGACACGTTTCCGCGGCTCTGGACCGAACGCGAAGTCCAGGAGTTCCGCCTCGCGTCGCTCACCCGCAAAGCGTGTGAGAAATTGGTTCGCGACGTGCTCGGCGATACCGTGGCACCCGAGGTGGCGGCCCGCATCGTCGAGCGAAGCGAAGGCAACGCGTTCTTCCTCGAAGAGCTGATGCGATTCGTTGCCGGCGGCACGCGGCTCGACGTCCTCCCCGATTCCGTGCTCGGCACCGTGCAGAGTCGCATCGATGCGCTGGGGCCCGAGTCGCGCCGGATCCTGCGTGCCGCGAGCATCTACGGACAGACGTTCTGGCGCGGTGGCGTGCTCACGCTTCTCGGCAGCGATCGTCGCACCACGGCGCTGATCGATCATCTGGACGAACTGGAAGCGCGAGAGATCATTGCGCGGCCAGCCGCAGCGCCGCGACTCGCCGACGTCGAATACGTATTCCGCCATGCACTCGTGCGCGATGCAGCTTACGCGATGCTCACCCCGCAAGACCTCGCGCTCGGTCATCGACTCGCGGGCGAATGGCTCGAACACGCCGGGTTGAGCGACGCGGTGGTTCTCGCCGAGCACTTCGATCGCGGCGGCGACGTGGTCAACGCGGCGCGCTGGTACGCGGCTGCAGCCGCACAGGCACTGGAGGCGAACGACCTCTCGCGCGTGATCGAACTGGCCACCCGCGGGCTCGCGCACGTCTCCGATGGCCCGGTGTTCCTCCAACTCTCCGCTGCACGCAGCGAGGCGCGGTACTTCCGCGGTGAACATCAGGGCTGCATCGAGGACGCGGTCGCGGTCATCGCACAGACACGCCCCGGCAGCGCACGGTGGTTCCACGCGCAAGGCGGTCGAATGCTCGCGCTCGCGCAGAACGGACGGTTCGACGAGATCAACGCCGAGATCGACGCGATCATCGACACGGCGCCCGAGCCCGACGCCCTCGGCATGAAACTCGAGTGCCTCTCGCGCACCGGCGCGGGCCTCGCGCAGTCCGGCCGCATCGAACGCTTCGGGCGCGTGCTCGCAACCGTGGATGCACTCGCCAAGTCCGCCGGCGAGCTGGATCTCACGTCGATGATGGCGCTCAAGCAGATCCAGACGTTCGTCGCCGGCGCGAGCGGCAATCCGGCGTTGATGGTTCGCCAGATGAAGGACTCGATCGAAACGTTCGAGCGCGCCGGCAACACGCGGATCGCGTCGAACTTTCGCAACAACATGGGGTACGTGCTCACGCGCATGGGCGAACTCGAGGAAGGCGAGAAGCACCTGCGAGCCGCGATGAGCGATGCACAGCGCAGTGGCGCCGCGCTCACGTATGCGCTCGCGGAGCACAATCTCTGCCTCGTGCTGCGGATGCGCGGGCGCTACGACGACGCGCTCGCGACCGGCCAGCGCGCGCTGGAGACGTTCACGCGGCAGAACAATCGCAGGCTCGCCGGCGCATGCCGGATCTATCTCGCAGAGACGCATCTCGCCCGCGGCGACATTCCGCGCGCCGAGGCGGAGATCAGCCGCGCCCTCGAAGAGATCGCCGGCAGCGTGAGCCTCGAAGTCGATGCCCGCGTGATCCGCGCGCGCGTGTGGCTGACGCAGGGGCGCAACGAAGATGCACTGCGTG
>CBIHQZ010000788.1:0-3997 GCA_966212315.1 uncultured Myxococcales bacterium | reverse complement strand
GACGCGTGTACGACCGACACGTGCGACATGACGGCAGGGACCTGCACGCACCCGGCGATCGCAGGTTGCTGCAACGCCGACGCGGACTGCGGCGACACCGATCTGTGCACGATGGATCATTGCGACACGACGAATCACACGTGCTCGCACGTGCGCGATACGACCTGCTGCGATCCGGCCGCCGGCGGCTGCGATGCGGGAACGGATGCGGGAAGCGACGCAGGGCAGGACGTGGCGACGCGAGATGTCGCGGTCGATGCGCGTGACGCGAGCGCGTCGGACGGCGAGGGAATGAACGACGTCGTGCGCACCGATGGCGGGCTCGAGGACAGCAGCCGTCCGTCGGGATGCGGATGCGCCGTGCCGGGGCGTTCGAACGGATCGATGCGCTTGGCCGGCTTGCTCGCCGTCGCAGCGGCGGCGTGGATGGTTCGAAGGCGCGCGGGCGCTCGCTCGTAGCGATCGCGACAAGGAGCCGGCCCGGCGCTCCGGGCCGGTCGCGTGTTCGACCGGCTCACGATGAGCGTGGCGAGATTCACCGTGCCCGGCATGTTCCCCGTGGATCCGTCCCGATCATCCTGAGGTGCGAAGTCGAACGACGAACACCGCCGCGCCACCGTGACCCGCGCAGGTCGACTACCATCGCGCGATGCGCAAGCCCGCCGCTCTCCTCGCTGCACTGCTCGCCGCGCTCCTCGCCACCAACGCATTCGCACAACGCGTGATCACGATGGCCACGCTCGCCCCCGCGGGTTCGACGTGGATGCGCGTGCTCGAAGCGTCGAGTCGCGAGATCCGGCGGCGCACCAACGGCGCGCTCAACATCCGGTGGTACGCGGGCGGTGTGCAGGGCGACGATGCCGAGGTCATTCGCAAGATCCGCTCGGGGCGTCTCGATGGCGCAGCGGTGACCGGCGCAGGACTCTCGCAGGTGCATCGCCCGGTGCTCGCCTTCGAACTCCCGGCCATCTTCGAAGCCCCCGAGCAATTCGCACGCGCCCGCGACGCGCTGCGACCGACGCTCGACGCGGCCTTCGATCAAGCCGGCTTCACACTCCTCGGCTTCGACGCAGCCGGCGCGACCCGCATGCTCTCCACCGCGCCGATTCGCACGCCCGCCGAGATGCGGCGCATGCACCCGTGGCTCTGGCCCGACAACGCACTGATGCCGCTGATCTACCAGGAGATCGGCGTCGCCGGCGTTCCACTGCAACTGCCCGAAGTGCTGGCGGCATTGCAGACCCATCGGGTCGACGTCGTGTACGGCAGCCCGCTCGTGGCGATCGCACTCCAGTGGGCATCACACGTTCGTGCCATCTCCGAGCAAGGGGCGAGCGCGATGATCGGCGGACTCGTCATCTCTCGCGCGGGATTCACGTCGCTCCCGGCGGATCAGCAGCAGATCGTGCGCGAAGTGGTGAACCAGTATCACCTGCTTCTCGCGCGCAATCGCGGTCACGACGACGCCGCCGCGCAACAGACACTCGTGTCGCGCGGCATGCAGGTGGTCTCGCTCACCGACGCGGAGCGTTCGCAGTGGCTCACCGTGTTCCAGGGCGTGCGCCGTCGCGCCGCGGGTGTGATCTCCGACGCAGCGTGGATCGCGCGCGTGCAAGCGGCAGGGCGTGGCTCCTGACGTGCGCGAAGTTCCTGCTCGCACTGTACGCGACGACAGCATCGACCTGCTCCGCGGGCTCGTGATGATCGTGATGGCGCTCGATCACACGCGTGACTTCTTCGGCGGCTCGCGCATCGATCCCACCGATCTCGCCGCGACGACCGCGCCGCTGTTTCTCACGCGGTGGATCACGCATTTCTGCGCGCCCGTCTTCGTGTTCCTCGCCGGTGTCTCCGCGCGCATCGCCGGACGCCGCCGCACGCCGGGCGAACTCGCCGGCTTTCTCGCGTCGCGCGGGCTCTGGCTCGTCTTCGTCGAGTGCACGATCGTCCGCATCGCGTGGAGCTTCGACTTCACGTTCCGGCGCTTCACGTTCCAGGTGATCTGGGTGATCGGCGCATCGATGCTGGTGCTCGCCGCGCTCGTTCGGTTTCGTCCGTGGGT
The DNA here is from genome assembly GCA_966212315.1 of uncultured Myxococcales bacterium. GTDB lineage: Bacteria > Myxococcota_A > Polyangia > Polyangiales > CBIHQZ01. The sequence continues at coordinate 1,935 of CBIHQZ010000788.1, read as the reverse complement.
CGCGGCCCTCTTCGGCGCGGTTCTCGTCGTCGCGCACGACGCGTTCGATCACGTGCACTGGTCGGGCGCTGCATGGCACCTGCTCCACGATCCCGGCATGGTGCACGCGAGCGGATGGCCGCGCGTGTACGTGCTCTATCCGCTCGTGCCATGGGTCGGTGTGATGGCGCTCGGCTACGCGTTCGGCGGATGGCTCGCACTCCCAGCGCCCGATCGGCGCCGGCGATCGCTCTTCACCGGCCTCGCGGTCACCGCGCTCTTCGTCGCGTTGCGCGCGCTGAACATCTACGGCGACCCCGAGCGATGGCACGCGCAGTCACGACCGCTCTTCACGGTCTTGTCGTTCCTGAACTGCGAGAAGTATCCGCCTTCGCTGCTCTACCTCGCGATGACCCTCGGTCCCGCGCTGATCGCGCTCGGACTGCTCGGCGGGCGCGTGCCGCGGTGGACCGCGCCGATCGTCACGTTCGGACGCGTCCCGTTCTTCTATTACGTGCTTCATCTCTATCTGATCCACGGCGCGGCCGTGCTCATCGGCCTCGCCCGCGGCGCGCGCGACTCGGCGCATACGTGGGGCGGCCCCGGTTTCGGTCTCCCGGGGGTGTCCCTCGCGTGGATCACGGCCGTGCTGCTGCTCTATCCCGCGTGCGCATGGTTCGCGGGTGTCAAAGCGCGGCGGCGCGACGCGTGGCTCAGCTACGTTTGACGGCGTGCGCGCTACACTCGCGCGCCCCGATGGACATCGACTCCGATCTCGACGCCGGTGCGATCGACGTGCTCGACGTGATCTCGCCCAACGAATGCGCGCTCGCGTTGCGCGGCGACACCGCGTCCGAGCATCGACAGTGGTTTCACTTTCGCGTGCGCGGCGACGCGATGAAGCGGCGTCGGTTCCGCATCGTGAACGCCGGCGAGGCCACGTTTCCAGCGGCCTTCGAGGGATACAAAGCCTGCGCGTCGTACGACGGCGAGTACTGGTTCCGCGTGCCGAGCGCGTTCGACGGCGAACAGCTCGTGTTCGATCACGCCGCCACGCAGCGTGAGACGTTCTACGCGTACTTCGCGCCGTACTCGTTGGCGCGGCACGATCGTCTTCTCGCGCGCGCGGGGCGCTCGCATCGTGCTTCGATCGTCGGTCTCGGCGACAGCGTTCATGGCCGCGGTATCGCGCTCGCGACGTTCGGTGTTCCTCGCGAGGACCGGCGCACCATCTGGATCACGGCCCGGCAGCATCCGGGCGAGACGATGGCGGAGTGGTTCGCCGAAGGGTTGATGGCGCGGCTGCTCGATCGCCGCGATCCCCTCGCGCGCGCACTTCTCGAACGCGCGGTGATCCACGTGGTCCCGAACATGAACCCCGATGGCGGCGTCCTCGGAAATCTCCGCACGAACGCGGCCGGTCGTGATCTCAATCGCTCGTGGCTCGAACCCGACGGCGAGACGTCGCCCGAGGTGCTCGCGGTGCGTGAAGCCATGGAGACGACCGGCGTGGATCTTCATCTCGACGTGCACGGCGACGAGCGCAACCCGTACGTGTTCGCCGCGGGCAACGAGGGGAATCCTTCGTACTCGGCGCGTATCGCGGCGCTCGAGAACTCGTTCGCCGATCAACTCGTCTCACTCGATCCCGACTTCCAGCGCGAGTACGGCTATCCCCGCGAAGCACCGGGCGAGGCGGATCTCTCGACGGCTGCGAACTGGGTGGGCGAGCGCTTCGACTGCCTCGCGCTCACGCTCGAGATGCCCTTCAAGGACGCCGCGAATCATCCGCGCCCGCGTACCGGCTGGTCGCCCTCGCGCGCGATGGGATTCGGCGCGCGCGTGTTGGAAGCGGTGTTCGCGTCGCTCGACGAGCTGCGCGACTGACGAGAAATACAGGTGACTTCGTTGACAGCGCCCGTCCTTTCATCGGACACCGTGCGCGATTGCGCGAGA
>CBIHQZ010000787.1:0-3998 GCA_966212315.1 uncultured Myxococcales bacterium | reverse complement strand
CGTGTCGACTGGCTGGATGTCCGGCTGCACGTCGACGCCGGTGTCGACGACGACATCCATCGGCGGCATCACGTCGACGGTGTCATCGCTCGCGTCGAACGCGTCGACTCGATCCGCCGCATTCTCTTCGAGCGGCGCGATGTCGATCGCATCGTGTGAATCGGTGACCACGCGATCGACGCCGTCGACGAGCGAAGTGTCGGGCACCATCGCGTCATTGCGGGCTTGATGCGAGAGCGCACACGCTCCGGTCGCGAGCGCGAAGGCGAGGGTGAACGATGCAGCGCGGAACGACATCGTCATGGCAGTGCGAGCAGTCTAGCCGATCGCCGCGACCGCGGGAAAACTGTTCAACGCGCGCGCTCGGCGATGCACACGCGGGTCATGCGCGTCGGCACCGCGGGCGGAACCATGGACGATTGATTGCGCGCGAGGAGCGGGAGGACATCGAGCCCTTCGCTAACGCGCGCGAAGATCGTGTACATCCCGTCGAGCGACGGCGTCGGCGCGAGCGTGATGAAGAATTGCGAGCCGTTGCTGTTCGGGTCCGCGGTCCGCGCCATGCCCACGACACCCGCCATGTCGTAGCGGAGCGACGAGACGATCTCGAGGCCGAAGCCGTAGCCCGGACCCCCGCTGCCCCAGCTGCTGCGCAGCGACGTCAGCGTGTTCGGATCGCCCCCCTGCGCAACGAATCCATCGAGCACGCGATGGAACGCGATGCCTTCGAAGTAGTGATGGCGCGCGAGGAACACGAACGAGTTGACCGTGATGGGGGTCTCGGTCTCGAACAGGTCGAGCACGATCCGTCCCGCATCGGTTTCGATGACGGCGACGTAGTCCCGCTGCGGCTCGAGCACCATGTCGGCCTGCGTGAAGACCGTCTCCTGCTCGGTCGAGAGATACGGCGTGAGCGTGAAGCCGGCGGGCAGCGCGCAGGAAGAGACGTCGCCGTCGGCCGCCGGTGCGTCCTGTGCCTCGGTCGCGGTGATCGTGTCGGAAGCCGTCGCGTCGGCGTTGTTCACCACGTCGGCAGCCGGTGCGGGTGAGCAGCCGATGGTGGCGATGGTGGCGAGGGCGACGGTGAAGAGCGAGTTCGTTGCGTTCATGGCGGCGCGAGTCTGACGCAGTCGAGTCGCTCGGGGAAACCGTTCTCGCGGGTCAATCGCGTCCGTCGACGACGGGCGCCACGAGCACGCGTCGATGGACGATCAGCGTGGGAAGCCAGGCGAGGGCCCACAGCGCGACGAACGCGTTCTCGAGCGCGGCGCGCGGAATGCCGGCGACCGTATGAATCCCCGGTGCGATCAGGGCGACGGTGGCGAACGCGAGGAGCGTGCAAGGCGTGAGCACGGAGAGAAGCAGCACGGCACCGAAGCCGGTGACGCGCACCCCGTGACGGTCCTCGATCGTGAGCATCGTGACGTCGGCGTCGGCGATCCATTGGGTGCGAGCGAGCCAATCGAGGCGTGGAAACCAATGTGCGAGGACCCGGTCGAGATTTCGCGCGTCGTGGTGGCGAACCTTCCAATCGCGATCGCCGGACGGGACGAACGCGTAGTACGCGAGCAGCATCGCGAACGTGAAGAGCTGCGGAAACAGCCATTCCTGCATGAACAGATGCAGCGCGGCACCGATCACGAACGCGATGCGACGCCAGCGTCGATCGAGGAGCAGCAACGGAAGTACGAGTTCCGCGCCGATCACGCAGGCGTCGGCCACCGCTGCGGCCCGCGGACTGGCCGCGAGCGCACGCATCGGAATGTTCGCGAGGCTGTGCAATCGCGCGGGATACTGCTCGATCGCGAGTGCGCGGATCAGATCGCCGGTGCCCTGCCAACGCGGATGGGTGAGCTTCGCGACGACCGAACCCACGTAGATGATGACGAGCTGCCACTGCATCAATCGCGGCGCGAGCACGGGCGCAGTGCCCGGGACGTTCGCGAGCGACACCGAGTAGGTCGCGTTCGTGACGAGCGCGCTGATCGCAAGGAAGAGCCAGAGCACGTAGTAGTTGTTCTGATAGGTCGCCGGCACGATCGCGTAGAGCGCGCCGAGCGATGCGCATGCCGCCACGCCGCTCAGGCGTGAAGCCACGCCGAGCCAGAACGCGAATGCCGCGGCGCCGAACGCAACGATGAGCGCATAGGGAAGAGCGACGAGCGAGTGGTCGCGGCCGATCGACCACACGGCGAGAAACGGTCGCGTCGTCTCGACGAGGGCAACGGCGCCGAGGACGGCCAGCCACGCGAAGCCCCATCGAAGCGCGTTGCCGCGGCGATCGTCGACAAGTGCCCCGAAGTATTCGCGCAGCGAGATCATCGCGCGCCTCCGAGCCGCAGCACGCGGTGAAACGGAATGCGCGGATCGGACGTGCAATCGAGCGTGCTCGTGAGCGTGTGCGAACCGGTCGGATCGATCGTGTGCACGTAGCGCGTGAGCAGGTCGTCGAAGCTCGTTGCGATCTCGGCGTCGCTGTCGGGATAGCGCGTGAGCACCCACGCGGCGTTGGCGAATTCGGCGGCGCTGCGGGCGGACAAGAGTTCGTAGGCAGCGTGCGAATGCGGCGGGAGAGGGAAGGGTTGTTCGCGTCCGTCGTGCGTGCGCCATTCGAGCGTGTGCGTGCAAATACCGGCCGTGGGATTCGCGAACATGCTCCACGAGAATCGCGATGCGAGCGGCACCGTGCGTGCCGGATGCGCGCGGGCGATCGGCACGACGAACTGCACGGCGAGGTACGCGATGCCGAGGACGGCGTAGATCGGTGACGGCGGGCGACTGCTTGCCATGGCGCGTGCGCGAGCGAACTCGCGAGAGCGTCGCAGCTTGTTCTCAGCGCGGATAGAGCGTTTTCAGCGTCGCGAGCCCTTGCTGCGAAGCATCGCCCGACAGCCCGAAACAATCGCCGAGTAGCGCTGCGATCTCCGCGTCGCTCCCCGAGGTCACCGCGGTGCGCAATCCCATCGCTTTCATCACGAAGTTCGGATCGGCGCCCATCTGCGATTGAAAGTGGGCGGTCGCATCGCGCGCGCGCGTTGCGTCGAGGCCGAGGAGTACCTCGAGCACCGTCGCGGCGCCGGCGAGGTCGCCACTCATGATTGCTCCGGCGAAATCGCGAAACGTCGGTTGAGACATCCGCGGAGGGTACGCGGATTCGCATCGGACGAAGCACCGCGCGAACCTTCACTCCGCCACGGCGCCACCCAGATCAACGCGACTGACGCCCGGCACCACGATCGAATGCTCGATCAACAGTTCGTCGCCGCCCTCGCCGAGAAGACGATCCAGCGACCGGACGGCGAAGTTGCTTCGCTGCTCACCTCGTCACCGATCGTCGCGACGACACGATTGCCGCGGGCGATGTCGCGAACGCGCAATGCGAAGGGGAAGTCCGCGCCACTCGGCCGACGTCGCGGTGTGACCGCCTGCAGCGTTGCAGTGCACGGAAGCGCCTCGCGCTGCGCGTCGGTCATCGAGCCGCACGACTCCGATGTCAGCGTCGCGCTCTGCACCTCGCCGCCGTGCAACGGCACGCGAAGCTGGATCTCGACCGACATCATGTTTTCGTTGCGGTCGAGCACGCGCAGACAAAGCGCCGATCCATCCGCCGTGATGCGCACGTCGTCGTCGCTTTGCACGAACTGCGTCGGGTCGTATCCGGGGCGGAAGAGCCCACCACACTCGGCGGACACGCCGCGCGGAAGGGTGGCGACGACGGACTCCGCGCACGACTCGACGTCGATGCGGCGCACTTGCGATTCGCCGACCGCGAGGAACACCAGCGCTCGCGAATGGTTCGTGAAGCGCGGTCGATCGGCGGCGGTCGTGGTGAGGATGCGCAGTACGGCACCGTCGGCTGACATCTCGCGAATGCCGTCCGTGCTCGCGACGAAGAACACGCGCTCGTTTCCGTTGCGCGCGCGCACGCCCGGTGTGCATCCGTGGGACGCGATGATGGGTGCCGCGCTCGCGGCGAAGGGTTGCGGTGACGTGCTCGA
>CBIHQZ010000786.1:0-4002 GCA_966212315.1 uncultured Myxococcales bacterium | reverse complement strand
CGTTCGACGCTCCGGCGCCGTGACTTCGCGACACCGTTGTCGTGCTGACGAAGCGGGCGTCGCTGCGGTACAGAATATTGCGGAGGGTTCGAATGAAGACGGTGCGAAGGGGCGCATTCGCGGGATCGATGGTGCTCGCAGCCGCGCTGCTCACCGCGCGTGAAGCGCACGCGCAGAGCGGCGGCGCGACGGTCGAGATCGGCGAAGTCGGCGGCGAGGTCGGGACTGCACCGGCGGCGGTCGCGAGCGTGCGAATCCAGGGCACCGGCGTGGTGCTCGATACCCCTGGCAGTGCGCCGCGCGTGCTCGACGTCGGATGCACCGTGCGTGCGGCCACGGTGTTCGGCGCGCAGGTGTACGTCGCGTGCGACGGCGGCGTCGTTCGTATCTACGGACCCTCGACGGGGAATGCGTACGTCCTCGTCTCCGAACGGCGCGTCGGCGCCGAGGTGCGCGGGCTCTTCGTGGTGAACAATCGCGTGTGGCTCGAATACGCGCGCGTCGAGGCGCAGCCGGTCGAGATGCTGCCGGTCGCGTCGGCGGGCATCGCGACAGGGACGGTGCAGCCGTCGCGCACCACCAGTGGAGCAGCTGTGCTCGCGGCCGATGTCGAACCCGCGGTGCGAGGCCGCGTGCTCGCGGTGCACGGAACGATCGTGCAGGTGTCGATCGGTCGCAATCAAGGCGTCGCGAACGGGCAGCGACTCGAGATCGGCAGCACCGGCGGCGACGACGACACGAACGTGGCGGCGACCGTGGTGGGCGAGGTCCGCGCGGTCGGTTCGGCGCGTGCGGAAGTCGAGATCGGATTCGGCGAACGGGTGAATGTCGGTGATCGCGTTCGCGCCACGACGCGCACGTCCACCGCGAGCCTCGTCGCGCCGCCGCGAAGCGCACCGATCCTGTCGTTCGGCGGCAGCATCCGTTTGCTCGTGCCGATCTCGAATCTCGGTGTCGGAATGCTCGACGACCTGTGGGCGACCTGGCATGCAACCGCGCCGTTCGCCTTGCGCGCGCGCTTCTTCCCGCTCGGATTGCTCTACATCGGCAACTCGTCGTACGGCAGCACCGGCACCAGCGGGCTCTTCGGCGCTGCGCTCGAAGCGATGTTCGACTCGCGTTTCTTCGCGATCGGTCTCGGCCTCGGCACCAATCAGTACCAGGGGTATTCGTACTTCGGATCGCCGTCCGCGCAGTTCGGCTTCGCGATCACGCAGACCCTCCGCGTCGGCACGCTCGACGGCCTCAACATGACCGTCCAAACGCAGATCCTCGTCGCCAACAACGCGTTCCAGTTCGGCGGCGGCGACGGGGGTTTCCAGATCCCGCTCACGCGCACGATGTGGCTCGTCATTCGCGGCGGCGGCACCGCCGGCCCGCTCGGATGGACCGATGTCGGCATGCGCATCGCGACGCAAGGATCCGGTCGCGGCGGAACACTCTTCATCACCCCGACGCTCGGCTGGGCGGGCATGAGCGTCGACTACGGCTTTCGCGCCGGGCCGACTGCCGGCATCGGACTCGAATACCGCGTCGGTCTGTGAGCGCGGCACTTCGCGTCGTGCACGAGGGGCGCGGCGGATACATCGACCTCGACGGCCATCGCTATCCCATCGAGCACGTCGAATCCGGGCATTTCTGCGTGCACTTCGTCGGTGCGCCACGCGCCCTCCGCGCTGCCCATCTCGCGGCGCTCGAAGCGTTCGTCCGCGCGGACCCCGAACGCTGGGCGCTTGCGGTTCGAGGGCGTCGATAGGCGACCCGCGCACGCAACCCGGTCACCCGGGCCGACCCATCGGCGTGACTCGAACCGTGCTTTTGACGCACTGCGTATGGCACACTCGTTCGCGTCTTCTTCGCACCGCCGGAGGATCTGTTTCGATGTCGAACAAGCTCGCCTCGCGCCTGGACGTGGTCGTTCCGTCCGCCACCCTCGCCATCAACGCAAAGGCCCAGGCGATGCGCGCGCAGGGGCACGACGTGATCTCGTTCGGCGCCGGTGAGCCGGACTTCGACACGCCTGCGTACATTCGCGATGCAGCCCACAAGGCCATCGACGCGGGCAAGACCCGTTACACCGCCGTCAGCGGGATCCCCGAACTGCGCAAGGCGATCGCCGAACACAGCACCCGCGTGCGCGGTGTCGAAGCGAAGCCGGAGAACGTCGTGGTCAGCGTCGGTGCGAAGAGTGCGCTCTTCAACTTCGCGCTCGCGGCGCTCGAGCCCGGCGACGAAGTCGTGATCCCCGCGCCGTACTGGGTGAGCTATCCGGAGCAAGCGCGCATCGCGGGTGCGACGCCGGTGTTCGTTCCCTCGACGCTCGAATCGGGATGGAAGATCACGCCCGACGCGTTGCGCGCCGCCCTCACGCCCAAGACCAAGGCGGTGATTCTCTGCTCGCCTTGCAACCCGACCGGCGCCGCGTATTCGTCCGCGCAGCTCATCGCGTTCGCCGATGTGTTGCGCGAGCACGACTGCTGGATCGTGATCGACGAGATCTACGGCGAACTCGTGTACGACGGATTCACGCAGCACTCGCTTCTCCGCGTCGCACCGGATCTCGCGTCGCGCATCGTCGTGATCGACGGCGTGAGCAAGACCTACGCGATGACCGGATGGCGCATCGGCTGGTCGATCGCGCCGGTCGCGATCTCCAAGGCGATGGACATGATCCAGGGGCAGGGCACGTCGTCGGCCACGACCGTCTCGCAGTTCGCCGCGCTCGAAGCGTTGCGCGCGCCGGCGACCGACCTCGAGAAGATGCGCGGGCTCTTCCAAGCGCGTCGCGATCGATTGGTGAAGGGATTGCGCGCGCTTCCGGGTGTTCGCTGCGCGATGCCCGAGGGCGCGTTCTATGCGTTCCCCGACGTGAGCGGCTGGATTGGCAAGCGTGCGGGCGACAAGACACTCGCGAACGACGATCAGATCGCGGCGTGGCTCCTCGATGCGGCGCAGATCGCAGTGGTACCCGGCGGCGCGTTCGGTGCACCGGGGCATTTGCGGCTCTCGTACGCGGTCAGCGTCGAGCAGATCGATCAAGCACTCGAACGCATTCAGAAGGCGCTCGCGACGCTGGCGTGACGGGGCACCTCACCCCCGCTGCCGCGCGCCGCGGCGCTCGCCGAGGGATTCCCGGCGGGTGAACCCGCGGCAACGACTCCTAATTCGCCTGCGCGAAGCTCGCGGTGACTGCGAGTTGCCTTCGATCTCCTCGGAACAGACTACGGGTGTGTTCGATGCGACATCGCGAGCCTCACGAAGGTGAGGTTTCGGTGGTGTTGCCGTGGCTTCATTCAGCCGCCGGGTCCCAAGGCAGCGCGAGACACATTCGTGACCAATGCTCAGGCGGCAGCCGGGGCGAAGTCAGCGCTTCACGCGCACCGCGAGCACCGAGCACGGCGCCAGTCGCACCACCTTCTCGGCGACGCTCCCCGCGATCAATCGATTGAAGCCGGTGCGGCCGTGCGTTCCCATCACGATCGCGTCGGCGTTGTGCGTGCTCGCCTGCGCGATGATCTCGTCGGCGGCCGAACCGCGGCTCGATGCGTAGTGCATCTTCACCGTGTTCGACGCGAAACCGATCTTCGCGCTCTCTTCTTCGACGAGCTTGTGGAGCGTGGTCGTGACGCCCTCCTGCTCGTTCACGGAATGCTCGCTAAGCGGCTCCGCGTTGTCGTCCAGCACGGTGAACAGCACGAGTTCACACACCGCCGCGCGCTGCGCGATCTGGAGCGCGGTGCGGAGGGCTTCACGCGAGCAATCACTGAAATCGAGAGCGACGAGCAAACGCAGCATGGGATGGGTGCTGCGGAGGATAACTCAAACCGGGTCGATCACTGACGAACGTCGGTCTCGTTCGGCGAGGGAGGGAGGCGGTGATCACCTGCCGCACCGTCTTCGCCGCCCTTCAAGCCGTTCTTGAAGTTGCGAATGCCTTCGCCGAGGCCGCGCCCGAGCTGCGGGAGCTTCGCCGCGCCGAACAGCACGAGCACGATGGCGAGG
>CBIHQZ010000785.1:0-4008 GCA_966212315.1 uncultured Myxococcales bacterium | reverse complement strand
CCGCCGAACACCTCGGCATCGCTCATCGCCGCGCACACGCCCGCCGCGGCTGCGACGCTCGCCGCGATCGAACAACTGAGCACCGCCACCGGCTTTCTCGCCTGGCCGCGCGCCGCGATTCCGCATGCGCTCGACGCGAGCGGCTTTCTCGTACCGAGCCGCGAGGATCTCGCGATCAATGCGTCCACGTGGGTCACGAGCAAATGGCCCGGTCGCGCGCCCGCGGACATGGTGCTGATGCGGGTCTTTTTCGGGGGTGCACGGCAACCGGCACAACCCGATCTCGACGACGCGGCGTTGATCGCCATCGCGCGCCGCGAACTGCAGCGCACCGTCGGTGTGACCGCCGAGCCGACGCTCGCGCGCGTGTTTCGCTACCGGCGATCGAACCCGCAGCCCACCGTCGGACATCGCGAACGAATGGCCGCGGTTCACGCCGCGTGTGACGCAGTCGGCGGACTCTTCGTGACGGGCGGCGGCTACGACGGCGTCGGCATCCCTGACTGCGCGAAGCAGGGTGAAGCGGTCGCGAAGCGAATCCTCGCGCGCGGAGCAGTGACGTGAACGCTCCGATCGACGAGTCCGCGTGGACGGCGGAGGCCCTTCGCATCAACGATCGCTTCACGCTCGAAGTCGTCGAGGCATTCGACATCTGTCCGTTCGCCCGCGGCGCGCGGTTGCAGGGCCGCGCGAATCGCGAGGTGCTCTTGCAGGATTCGCTCGACCTCGAGCCCTCGCTCGATCTCATCGCGCGCCTCGAAGCCGATCCACGAAAGCTCGAGGTCGTGCAGATCATCTATCCGCGGCTGAACGTCACGCCGCGCGAGTTCGAACACTTCAACGCGCGCATTCGCGACACGCATGGCGCGCGCAACAAGAAGCCGCTCTTCGTTCACGCGACGTTTCACCCGGATTACCCGTGCGACACGCGCACACCCGATTCGCTGGTGACGTTCTTTCGGCGCGCGCCCGATCCCACCATTCAGATCCTGCGGTTCAGCACGATCCAGAGCATTCGCCGCAACGACGAGAGCGGCACCGTGGTGATCGACCCGCGCACATTCGACTTCAGCAAGCCGCCCCCTCCCCCGCCGCCGTCGGTGCCCGAGAAGATCACGCGCGACAATCACGCCCGCGTGATGCGCGACGGCCCCGCGGTGCTCGAGGCCATCTATGCATCGATCCGCGCGGATCGTTCAGCGGCTTACGCCCGCCTCGGGCACGAGCCGTAGTCCTCGCGTTCGCAGCGCTGCCAGTGCGCGGTCGGCGCCGGCGACCGGAATCGACGCGAGCGTGGGGCGATGGCGGATTTCGTACAGCACTTCGTAGAGCGCTTTCTCGAGTTCGAAGAGCGCGATGAGCCGCGTTCGTCGTTCGGGCTCGCTCGGAAGCACCGCCACCGGCGCTCGCACCGCGTGTTCGAGATACCCCTCGAGGAATCGTTCGCGCGCCGCTCGCGACCAGTGCAGCGCGGTCTCCGCGTGGGCCACACCGGCGGACTCCGTCACGATCGCGGCCGCGTAATCGAACGAACGCAACATGCCCGCCACATCACGCGCGGCGAACGATCGCTCGTGTCGCTCGGCGATCGGTCGCATCGGCTCGCCTTCGAAGTCGATCAGCACGAAGCCGTTGCCGCTTCGCAGCACTTGCCCGAGATGCAGATCACCGTGGATGCGGATCCGCGCGAGACCCGGAATGAGCTGAAACGCCGTCTCGCGCACCGTCGCGATGATCTCCTCGCTTCGCGCCACGAGATCGCGCACCGCGGTGAGATCGAATCGCGATGCCTTCAACTGCTCCAAGAGCTTCGCCACGCCGCGTACGACCCGATCGGCATCGGCGCCGTCGGCCACCTCGGGAATGAACGCGCTGTCGGTCGCACGCGCGGACGCGAGATGCATCGAGGCCACGGCATCGCCGAGCGCGCGGTACGCCGACGCGCCGTGCTGCGGATCACCCTTCGTCGCGATCGTAGTGGTGAGTTCGTCGTTCGCGACCTTCCACGCGTCGCCCTGATTCGCCACGAACGACTCGAGCAACGCGATCACCGACTCGCCGCTCCCGTGCCCTCCGGCTCGATACTTGATCACGCCGCCGAGCCGCGGGACGTGCGGAAACCCCGCGCGAACGAGTTGCCGCAGCATCGCGACTTCGGGGTGCGTACCCGTCTCGATGCGGCGCAAGAGTTTCAGCATCCATCGATCGTCGAGCACGTAGCTGCTGTTGCTCTGCTCGGCGCCGAGAGGTTTCACATCGGTCGCATCGGCGAAGGCCTGGCCGCCGGGAAACCCGGTTTCGAACTCGCCGTGCACCGTGCCGCCCATTGCAGTCGGAATCTTTTCGCCCTTTGCGATCCAGCGCGCGAGCGTCGCGGCAACGACCCCGTCGTGCGATGCATCGCGCGCGGTGAGTTCGACGCCGCCGACCGTGACGCGACCGATGACGCGGTCGACCGGCGCGTCGCCGACGGAGATCTCCATCGGGACCACCATTCGAGCGGTGCGTGCGTCACGCACGTAGTGAACGTCGACGATTGCGACGACCGTCGCGGGCGTGCCGGCTTCGACCGTGAATGCATCGGCGACCGCGATCGACTCGATTTCTTCCCCGCCCGCGCCTGCCCATCGCTGCAGCCGGAGCCATTCGCGCAACGATCCGGCAGTGAGCATGGCGACGGCTTCCGCAGCCGTTCGGTCTTCGATGCGCGTGTCACGCTCGGTCATCGCGAACCTCCCTCGGTCGGCGCATCGAGGCGCAACCAGTAGAAACCATACGGCGCGAGCGTGAACGGATACGGCTCGTGCCCGACGGACCGAAACGGCTGTTCGCCGATCATCTCGGTCACGCGAGATCCCGCGTGCTTCGAGAGTTCCAACTCGCACTGCTGCGCGCGCGACGAAAGGTTGTAGACGCAGAGAACGCGCGTGCCCTCGTGCTCACGGACGAACGCGAGCACCGCGACGTTGTGCGGCATGAGAATGTCCATCGTGCCGCGGCCGAAGACCGGATTGCGCTTACGAACGCCGATGATCTGCCGCATCCAGTAGAGCAGCGACGTCGGCGTGCGGAGCTGCGCTTCGACGTTCACCGCGCCGTAGCCGTAGACCGGGTCCATGTTCACCGGGAAGAACAGACGCGCTGGATCGGCACGCGAGAAGCCCGCGTTGCGATCGGGTGTCCATTGCATCGGCGTGCGCACACCGTTGCGATCGCCGAGATAGATGTTGTCGCCCATCCCGATCTCGTCGCCGTAATAGATCACCGGCGAGCCGTGCATCGAGAGCAGCAGCGCGTGGAGCAATTCGATCTGCCGCCGATCGTTCTCCATCAGCGGCGCGAGACGGCGCCGGATGCCGAGATTGATGCGCATCCGCGGATCGCGCGCGTAGGCGTTGTACATGTAGTCGCGCTCTTCGTCGGTCACCATCTCGAGGGTCAGCTCGTCGTGATTGCGCAGGAAGATCGTCCACTGACATGCCTTCGGAATGGGCGGCGTGCGCACGAGGATGTCGACGATCGGCGTTCGTTCCTCGCGTCGCAGCGCCATGAACATGCGCGGCATGAGCGGGAAGTGGAACGCCATGTGGAACTCGTCGGCTTCGCCGAAGTACTCGATGACATCCTCGGGCCACTGATTCGCTTCCGCGAGCAGCACGCGGCCCTGGAACTCGTGGTCGATCTTGCGTCGCAGCCGCTTGAGGATCGCGTGGGTCTCGGGGAGGTTCTCGCAGATCGTGCCGTCGCGCTCGATGAGGTACGGCACGGCATCGACGCGGAATCCGTCCACGCCCATGTCGAGCCAGTGCTTCATCACGTCGAGGATCTCTTCGGTGACCTTCGGGTTGTCGAAGTTCAGATCCGGCTGATGGCTGAAGAATCGATGCCAGAAGAACTGCTTGCGGAGCGCGTCGAACGCCCAGTTCGAGGACTCCGTGTCGAGGAAGATGATGCGCGCGTCGCGATAGCGTTTGTCGTCGTCGCTCCAGACGTAATAGTCGCCGAAGG
>CBIHQZ010000784.1:0-4009 GCA_966212315.1 uncultured Myxococcales bacterium | reverse complement strand
CGCGCTGACTGCGCGCGACGGAGGGAGAGGGGCGGGCGGCAGCCGGGGTGAGGTCAGCGCTTCGACCGCATCCGCCGACGCGACACCGCGATCGCGCTCGCCGCAACGCACGCGAGCAGCGCGATGTTGCGCCCGTCTTCACGACGCTCCGATCCACCCGGCACGCGGCAACCGCATCCAGCGGCGGGATGTTCGCCCCCGCCGTCGGTGGCCACGTCCGTTGTCGGCGACACGACGTCCGAAGAAGCGTCCGCCATCATCGACGCGTCCGTGCCCATCCCGGCATCGGTGCCCGAGATCTCGCGGATGAACAACGTCCCGTCGCTCAATGCCTCGGGCGAGGCGCCGTTCGCGCTCAACGCGCGCACTGCGAAGAAGTAGCGATGGTCGGTGACGATGCCTTCGAAGAAGTGCGCGACGCGCGTGTTCGCATCGGTGCGCAAGAACGGGTTCGCAGGTTCGGTGGGATTGCGCGAGATCGGCGTGCCGGCCTGCGTGAAGACCGCCCACTCGTAGCCCGTGGCGCCCGGCACTTCGGCCCACGTGGCGGAGATCTCGCTGCCGCGCGTCTCGTCGATGTCGTCGGTGGTGAGACCGCGTTCGAAGTTCGTGTCGTAGACCCACGCCGGCGGCGCGATCACCTGCGTGTCGACGCCGTAGAGAAAGCCGTCCGCCGCTTCGACGACGATTTCGTCGGATCCGTCGCCGTCGGTGTCCGCGAAGACCGCTTCGCCGACGGGTGATCGGAAGTTGATCGACCAGAGGAGTTGCGGCGTCGTCGCGCAGGCATCGACCGCGTACAGATATCCGTCGGTGCTTCCGACGAGCAGCGCGTGTTGCGATCCGAAGAGCTGCGGTGTTGCGGTGACGTTGCCGAGGATGCCCGGCGATACGTTCGCGGCACTCACTGCGATGTCGTCCGCGAACAAGCGGCCGCCCGCGAGGGCTATGTCGTATCGCATCGCGCCCGTCGCGGCGGAGGCGGCGACGAGATGCGGACCGCCGTAGCGCGGCGTCGCGAAGACAAGTCCGGTCGGGCAATCGATCACCGCGCCGTACACATTCGTTGCGGCAAATCCCGTGGGAAACGACCATGCGGTGGTCACGCTCGTCGGCGGGCGCGCGATCGTTCCGCCCATCGGCGTGCGGACCGTGCCGGCCGCAATCGTGGTGACCGCGCCCGCGCGTCCGCGCACGTTGATCGGCATGCGCGGGAACGACGGGAGACCCGTCGCGAGTTCGGCGCCCGTCGCGCCCGAGAAGAAGTGCAGCGTGCTCTGTTGCGGCGTGATCGGATCGTCGGTGCCGTCGCCGTCGAGATCGTCGACCGCGATGTGCCCGTAGCCCGACGAAGCCACCGAGATCGGGGTCGAACGCCATGCCACGCCCGTCGTGTTCACTGCGACGACCTGCCCGTTGCCGTTGTTGCCGTCGAGAATCGCGGCCGCATAGCGCGTTCCGCCCGCCGCGCGCAGCGGTACGAAGTCACCGATGAACGCCTGTCGCGGACCGAGGACCGGCACGCGGAACGTCTCGGTCGTGCCATCGGGCCGACGTCCGACGATGGCTCCGCTCTCGAGCGCGACCACCAGATCGCGCGTGCCGTCGTTGTTCGTGTCGAGCAGCAGCGGCTGCCCGGCGCCGTCCCATGACCACACGTCGGCGGGCGGATTCGTGATCGTCGCGCGCGATGCATCGATGCGAAGCAACGTGCCGCGTGAGTCTTGCGCGAGGACATCGTCGCTCGCACCGGCGAAGTGCCCCGCGGTCGGGATCGCAGTGAGCGCGCCGGAGCCGGAATAGAAGCCGCCGGTGCGGATGCCGGGGAGGGTGACGTCGCCCGAGTCACCGAAGTTGATGACTCGCATCGCGGCGTCGACAACGAGGAGATAGCCATCGGAGCGCGCGAACAAGAGCCCCGCGCCAGGTGCCGCGACGCCGGTCTCGGGCGCGAGCGAAAGCAGTGAGAGCCCCGCACCGAAGGGCAATGATGCGACTTGCGTCGGCGATGCGCCGGTCGTGTCCCAGAGCGTCATCGTGTCGGCTTCCGTGAGCAGCAGTCCCTGGCGTCCCGTGCTTCCGATCGGAAGCGTGATGGCGATGCGGTTCGCGGGCTCTCGCGCGGCGCGAGTACGGTCGTAGTAGTTCGCCGGCACACCCTGCGGAATGGTGAACGCCGGCGTGGGGGCGACGCTGCTCACGAACGATGCGAAGCGATAGCCTTCGAGCGCGGTGCCGCGACGCACGAGCAGCGTGGGATGTTCGCCGGGAGCGAGCGTGACGACGCCGATGACGGTCGTACCGTCGATGTGCGCGCGTTCGTTTCCCGTCGCGCCGTCGAGTACGCGCGTCGTGCGCACGCCGCCTTCGATGAACGATGTGGCGATCTCCGCGTGACCATCGCCGTCGAAGTCGGCGGCCGAGTTGTGCGCGAAGACGTGGGTGTCGGCGACGACATCCGCGACGTTGCGGAACCAGCGAACGCGCAGGCGCATCGCGGGCGCAGCGGCGGGGTCGTACGAGGCGACGAAGACCGCGCGCGAGTTGTTCGCCGCGGCCGCGGTGTTGTTGGTGTAACCGACGATCTCCAGTCGACCGTCGCCATCGACGTCGATCACGTCCGCGACGGCGCCGCCGAACGGGATCGGGAATCCGAGCGGATAGCCGCCGTTCGTGTCCGCGAGTCCGGCCATCACCTTGTGACCGTCGCGTCCGTTGAAGAGATACATGTACCGCGTGCCGAACGTGATGATCTCGGAGGTCCCGTCGCCATCGAGGTCGGCGACGACGTCGTTCACGCCGCTCAGGTAGTCGCGCCCTTGTTCGAGTTGCCACAGGCGTTGCGCGCCGTCGTCGAAGCCGGTGCCGAAGCCCTGTGCGAACGAGTAGGCGTAGACCGTGTCGCCCATGTTGTCGGTCGTGCCGCCGGCGCGGTCGGCCACGTAGAGATCGTCGAGCGCATCGGCGTTGAACCGACCGAAGCGCACCGCGCCGATCGACGGTCCGAACGAGAGCGGATTGGTGCGCCATTCGAGATGGCCGTCGACGCCCGAGAAGATTCCGACGAGGCCGCGATCACCGCTCGCGACGATGTCGAGCGTGCCGTCGTTGTTCACGTCGCGGATCGCGTCGATGCGAAAGAGACCGAGTGGCGGGGTCTCCCACACGAGGACGTCGTCCGAGCGCTTCGCCACCAGCTTGCCGCCCGAGATCAACACCACGTCGACGATGCCGTCGCGATTCACGTCGGCCGCGGTCGCTTGCGTGTCGGTGAGGCTGCCGCCCATGTAGCGACGCCACGCGATGGTCGGACTCTGCAGATCGCTGTGCGAGGTCGCCGCGCCGGTGCGCGAGGTGTCGTGGCGCGCCATGGGCCAGTCGGCGAGACCGTCGGTCGTGCTGACGAGAAGAGTGGTGGCCGCGAGCGCGGCGTAGCGACGACGGAGGAGGGGGCGATGCGCACGATTCATGGGCGCAAGGCTCACACGGCGACGCGGATGTCAGGCGCGCGATGCGACCATTGGGTCGCGATTTCTGGGCAAGCGCGGCCGTAGCGCGGAGATTTGCCGTGATCGCGCGGCGCGGATCAGGCGACGGTGGCGGCTCGGGTCCTCAGTCACGCGGATGGCTTCCCATCTCGATCGCGCTCGATCACGCAGACCCCACCCCATCGCCTACACCGCGACCGCGATCGCCCCTGCCCGAACGACACTGCGCGATGCGGAGCGAGGAGTGTCGTCCGAAGAGGGGCACGGTCGTAGTGAGATCGCGTGAGTTGCGGGGCGCGCGGCGAATGCGCGTACCGCGATGACGGATCGACAGCGCGCGGTGTCGCGGAATCGGCGACGAGGCTCGTGTACGATCCGCGGCCATGTGGAACTCGCGCACGTTCGCTTCGATCGCGCTGGCCGCCGTGTCGCTCGTGGCGGCGAGCGGATGTTCGCGTGGAAGCGGATCGAGCAACGGCGCGTGTCAGCGCATCGTGGGGATGTGGCAGGGCGACGGGATC
>CBIHQZ010000783.1:0-4011 GCA_966212315.1 uncultured Myxococcales bacterium | reverse complement strand
CGCTCTTCGTCGGCGCTTAGTTCTTGGCGTCCGCGGCCTTCTTCGTCGAGAAGCGGAGGTAGATCGACGGGGCGATGTCGTCGGCGTCGCCCTCGTCAAAGCGCAGGAACTCCACCAGGCGGCGGATCTGCGCGTAGGCGCGGGCGAACAGGGTGAAGCTCCGATTGCGCACGTCGACCGCAGCCGCGACCACGGCGGGATTGCGATCTCGCGCCGACACCGATTCGGCGAGGATCACCGCGATCTCTTGCCCGCGACGGACCTTCTCCCACGAGAACGCAACCTTGCCGCCAAGGTCGACAGCGTTGTGTTCCGCCACCGAGCACACGGCCATCAGACCCGCCGAGATCTCGCGATAGCCATTGCCGGTGTTCACCACAGGAAGCGGTTCACGCAGCACCTTGCTTGCCGCGGCGGCCATGAGCCCGAGACGGATCTCTTCGCGAAGGTCCGCGCCTTCCGCCGCGAGGATCGGGAGTTCCGCGCTGGGGGTCACCGTGCCGTCGACTTCGCCCTGCGCGAAGAGCGTGGCCTGCGCGTAGTCGCTGATCGTGTCGAACGGCGAGACGTCGAAGCCCGGGATCCGTGACGCGATGTCGCGGAACACGATGTAGTGCGGATACGCCGCGAGGGCGGTGCCGCACGCCTGGTTCACATCGACGTTCACGCCGATGATGCGCGCCGGATCGAGGCCGACGATCGAAGGACGCATGCGGACGAACGCTTCGCGTGGTTCGTGATCGAGTGGCTTCGTCGGCGCGCTGATGATGTCGACGGCATTCACGTCCTTGTCGTCGACGACGGGTGCCGTGTTCGTGATCGTTTCGTTCTTCGTGGCGGTTTCGTTCTTCGAGTTGCGTTCGTTCTTCGACATGGCGTCCTCCGGAATGCGTGCGTGCGTGATCGCGAGCGCGTGGAACAGCCACGCGCGTGCGCTCGCAACGCGGCGATGCGAGGCGCGCCGTGAAGGCGCTCTTGCATCGTCGCGATTGCGGCGGACGCTAGTGCAGCGCTCGTGCCGCGATTCGCGGCGGGCGCGCATCACGGACAACGCGACGAATTTCGAAACGCGGTGTGGCGTTCGTGACGAGCGAGGTCATCCGCGCGCGACCCGCGCGGTCACGCGATGACGATGCGTGTCGGCTCCGCGCCGGGCGCCGTTCAATCGCGCGGCGCGCCGCAGGTGCCCGGCAACGCCGCAGCGACGACCGGGTTGTTCGGATCGATCGTTGCGCGCACGAGGTCGAAGCCGAGTCCGAATCCCACGCGACCGATGCGTGCTGGCGACGCGGTACTGTCCGAGCAGAGGCCGTTC
This sequence comes from uncultured Myxococcales bacterium, assembly GCA_966212315.1. GTDB lineage: Bacteria > Myxococcota_A > Polyangia > Polyangiales > CBIHQZ01. The sequence goes on along the minus strand of CBIHQZ010000783.1, from coordinate 2,696 downwards.
ACGGAGAGGTCAGTCATGCCGGCCACGATGCCGCGAACGATGCCCTCATACTCTGGCGCGATTCGTACGAACTCATCGCCGAGCGTCTGCCCATCGACCCAGCCGCCGAAGTTTCCATTCGTCGCGCCCTCAGGCGTCAGATCGGCTGCGATCATCAGATGACGAAGCTCGAATCGGAACGGCAACTCCGCGAAGGGAAACGAGATGGTGAACGCGTCGGCGTCCCCGCCCGCAGCGCGGAGGCGACCTTGGTGAATTGCTCCCACGAGATCGACCGCGAAGTCCGCCTCGGTCGTCCCGCCAGCGCGCAAGCTGGCGACATCGATTTGATAGCGCGCGTCTAGCGTCGGTGACGTGCACGCCGTTCCGGGGGCGGCGAAGCCGTTGAAGAGTTGAACGTGCACCTCGGGGTCGTCGTCGAATGCGTCGATGCCGGTGATGCGCGCCAGAATGACAACTCTGCCCGAACCGACGTCGTCGCTGACCGACGCGCGAATGTCCGGGGACGTCAATATCGCCAGGGTGTTGGCGATCGTCGGCAGCTGATTGTCGACCGCCCCGACGCACCCCGATCCGCCGAAGTTAAGCGTGTCGCGACAGCTGCATTGTGCCGAGAACGCGGTACAGCGCGCGTCATGGTCCACCGCGGAGCAATTCGACTCGGGGTCGAGGGCCGAGAGGAAGTCCGGGTGCGCGCAGCCGTTTGCGTCGGAGTCGGTCGAGGCGAACCCATCGAGATCGAAGCCGGTGTGGGGATTCTCTGGCAGGTCGTCAGGATCGATGGTCAGCCTCCGGACCACGAAGACGATCGTGCTGCCGTCGTGCGTGCGATGGGTGACATCGCTCCCGCACTCAGGAGCCGGGGGAGTAGTGGGCGCGCACGCGGCGAGCGCGGCGATCCCGGCGAAGGTGAGTGCAGCGGTTCGGATAAGCATCGGACCAGCATAACTCCCTTCCAACGGGTCGACCCTCGTGGACCCTCATCGCACCCGCCTTGCCCCCCACCCCACGCCCCAGCCAAACGCCCGCAACGCATGCGTCGCTTCGAACTCGAGGCGGGCCCCGCCCAGAAGTTCTGGGAAGTCTCGACCGACGGCGCGTCGCTCACGGTGCACTTCGGACGCATCGGCACCGTCGGTCAGTCGAAGACGAAGGACCTCGGTACACCCGAGGCCGCGCGCGACGAACTCGACAAACTGATGCGCGAGAAAACGAAGAAGGGCTACGTCGAAGTCACGACCGGCAAGCCCGCGGCGCCGGTGAAGCGCGCGAGACGTACACAGCACACCGCCCCTCGCTCGCAGGCGTTCGCATCGTCACCGCGCGCTTCGATCGCGAGAGCAATCTGCAACTGACCTTCGCAGACGGACGCGATCTCTACGTGCGAGATGGTCCGTTCGAGAACTGGCACTACGCGAACTCCGAGGGACGGCGCATCCACGGCGGCGTCGGCCAGGTGTTTTCGTCGTGGCCGGCCTGAGTCTGAACGAAGGTGTTCGCGCTGAATTCGCTGCGCGTCCGGCGCGCACGCATGCGCGCGAAGTCCGAGTCTCGACTCGCTCACGCGCGATTCCGCGCGGCGCTCCGGCGCATCACGACGCGCCACCACACACCTAAAAAGAGCCGTTGCCCACAGCTTCAGTTGCCGGGTCACCCATCGCGCCCACTCGCCAATATTCAAATCAAAAGAACGCCCCCGCATCCGCGTTGAATCACGCGCCGCGCGAATGGCACGCTGCCCGGATGACTCGACGCCGCGCCATCCTCCCGCTCACGATCCCTGCCGCCCTCAGCGCCGCGCTGATGTTCGATTGCAGCCCGGCCGCCACCACCGACGGCGGCCTCGAAGGCGGCGCGGACGTCGTGGCCAACGACACGCGTGACAGCGCCAGCAACGACGTCTCACCCGACGTTCGCGATGTCGACGCCGACGCCACTGTGACCACCGACGCGAGCGATGCGCTCCCTCCCGACGCACCCGACAGCAGCAACACCGACGCAGCAACCGATGGAGGCCCGTCGCCCTGCGACCCCGGCTACACCTCCGACGGCGCCGGCGGATGCATGGACATCGACGAGTGCACCACCGGCAACGGCGGCTGCGGCACCGCGCGCTGCTCGAACGCCCCCGGGTCGTTTCACTGCTTCGACAACCCCCTCTCCCTCGTCCTCTCCGGCGAAGTCAGCACACGAATCGCAGGACCCGGCGGCTCGCTCCACAGCGCGCTCTGCCCCGCGGGTCAGCTGCTGATCGGCCTCGACTCTTCGTACATCAGTGGCTTCGGCGCGAGCAGCGTGTCGGGCGTGTGCGCCGTCGCGACGCTCACCGGCACGCCGGCCGCTGGCTATTCGATCACCGTCGCCCCCGAGCCGGGCGGGCCATCGGGACAGAACCCCTGGCCGCCAACGAGATCGTCGTCGGTGCCAGCATCCGCGTGGACTCGTACATCACGGGGGTGACCGTTTCGTGCGCGTCACTCGCGGTCACCTTCGACGCAGCGTCCGGATACGCCGTCACCCTCGGAACGCCGCACATGCTCCCGCCCTACCCGGCCAGCAGCCTCCCACCGAACGATGGCGTGTCGTGTCCGAGCGGAACAGTCGCGAACAGCGTGCTCACCGAGGGTGGGCAATTGATCGGCGGCGTCGGCTTGCAGTGCACGTCGGTGCGCTTTCGCTTCGACGTCCCCGACATT
>CBIHQZ010000782.1:0-4011 GCA_966212315.1 uncultured Myxococcales bacterium | reverse complement strand
CGCTGAGCGACTGCTCAGCCTACGGCGCGCACGCGAATCCGTCCGAGATGTCGCCCGCACATCGCGGCGTCGACCCGGCACATTGTGTCCGGCATCCACCGCAACTCGACGCGGTCGTGAGATCGGTTTCACATCCCGTCATCGCGTTCCCATCGCAGTCGGCCCACCCCGGTTCGCAGGCGTTGATTACGCCGCACGCGCCATGGGTACAGTTGACCGTGTCGCTGTTCACGTGCGGAAGCGCCACGCAATCGAAGCAGCTCGCGCCGCAGTAGCTCACGTTGTTCTCGGTGGCGATGCAGCGGTCGCCACAGCGATCGAAGCCCGGCGCACAGTCGTACGCGCAGACGCTGTCGACGCACGTCGCGATCGCGTTGTCCGGCGCAGCGCACGCGTTGCCGCACGCGCCGCAGTTGCCGGGGTCACGATCCATCGCGACGCAGTCATTGCCGCACGCGGTGCAGACGACGTCGCTGCTCGCCGCGTCTGCAACATCGGCAACGGTCGTCACGTCCGCGACCGCGGTTACCGCTGTCCAATCGTGAAGGCATCCCGTGAACGATGCGACGGCGACGAGGAACGACGCCGATGCGATGCGATGCAACCGAGTCGAACGATTGATTCTCGAGCGACGCACGAACACCACACTAACACGACGCGGCCCCGGCTCGGCACTACGTCGACCTTGACGCTGCGTAGGCCGACGCGCGAAGAGCACCCGATGATCACGCTCGAGAATACGTCTGGCCGGCTCTGCGAAATCCGCGCAGACAGCAAGGTGACGACGATGGACCTCATCGCGTTCCGTTCGCGCCTCGCGACCATCTTCGGCACCGTCCCCAGCAGACTGGTCATCTGCTCTGACCTGCGTGATTGCGCGGACCTTCCAAACGACGTGGTGCAGGGTCTCATCGCGATCGCGAAGATCGACAACCCGCGGATCGAGCGCCATGCGCTGATCGCGACGCACGGTCAGCCACTGTGGTCGCAGCTCGACCAGGTGATCCGTGCCGGCGGTACCGAGGCGCGTCGCCTGTTCGACTCTCCGCGGGACGCACGCGCATGGCTCGAACCCGCGCTCACGGGCGAAGAATCGGCGCAGCTCTCGCGATCGTTCACGCGCTGATCGCACGCGACGGATGACGCGACACCCGCGGGACGTCATCATCTCGGTCGATGCGCCGCGTTCATTTCACTGCCCCGGGTCTCTTTCTTCTCGCCGCCGCTTCGAGTTGCACCGGACGTTCGATCGTTCCGCCCGGTGATTCGGGCCCTGTCGATGCGCCGACCGATCACCATCTGACCGACGTCGCGACCGACGACGGAACCGCGCCGACCGACGTGACGATCGATACGCCGCACGACGCCGGCATCGACGTGCGCGACGTCGCAATCGATACCGGTGTCGATGTTCCTCCGCGCGAAGACGTGCCGGTCGACGCGCCGACCGGACCGACGTTCTGCTCGCTGCCGGGCGGAGGCACCGTTGCAGGCGCCGTCGTCCCCAGCGGGTTCTGCATTCGTCGCTGGGCCGAGCGGAACGAAGCCCGCGCGCCGCGCACGATCGCTTTTGCACCGAACGGCGATCTCTTCATCGGTTCGCCATCGCTGGCGGGCGCGGGTTGCTTCCCGTCGACCGAAGGGTGCGGCATGGGGATGGCTTCGATTCTCGTGTTGCGCGACGCGGACCACGACGGCACCGCCGAAGTGCACACGTTCGCGAGCGGATTAGCCGACGTCCACGGCATCGCAATCGGCCCCGACGCGGTGTTCTTCACCACGAACGCGGGCGTGTGGCGTACCGACTACGCCGATGGACAGCTCGCCGAAGTGCCGGCTACCCGGATGCAACTCGCATCGTTCACGGGCTCGTTCCGCTGGACCCATGGCCTCGCGCGATCGCGTGCCGGACGTCTCTACGCAACAGCCGGCGTGTACGGATCGTCATGCCCCGATCCGAACGTGGGCGCGATCTTCGAAGTCACCGGCGGTGCGCTGCGCATGGTCGCGCACGGATTCCGCAACCCGATGTACGCACGCTGTCACGCGACCGACGAAGTCTGCGCGATCGACGAACTCGGCGACGACGGCGGCGCTCCGATGGCGCGCGAGAAGTTCGTCTTGCTGCGCGAGTCGACCGACTACGGCTACCCGTGTTGCTTCACGCAGGGCAATCCGGCGGGGACCGCGAGCTGCAATTCGGTCGCACTCGAAGACGCGCCGATGCCACTGAACGACACGCCCTTCGGACTCGATTGGGAGCGCGGGATGTGGGGCGGCGCATTCACGAACGCAGTGTTCGTCGCGAAGCACGGCAGCTTCTATCACCTGCCGCGCTGGCGCAGCGCCGGGATCTGGTGGGCACCTGCCGACCCGACCACGCACGTACCGACCGGCGAGTTCACGCAGTTGGTGAGCGGCTTTGGCGAAATGTCGCCCGAACTCCGACGCGCATCCGACGTGGCCTTCGCGAGCGATGGGCGTCTGTTCTTCGCCGACGATTACGGCGGCATCTACTGGGTCGCGCCGGACACGCTTCGTTCGCGCTGAACGAAGCACAGACGCTCAGAACGTTCCGCCCAGCATCACGCCACCGCGCGGATCGATGGCCATCGCCGTCACGCGCGGCGTTCGCGAGACGAACCGCACTTCGACTCGCGACGGCGCGAGGATCGCGAGAAGCGCCCCGCCCACTGCGACCGCGGCGCCCGACCACATCAATGCAACCGAGGTCGCATCGAGCGTGCGCGGTTCACTCGCGGCATCGCATCCGCCGACTGTTCGACGACACGCCTGATAGCTCGCGTCGACACCCGCATAGAGGCCGATTCCCGCGCCGAGCGTCACGATGCCGACGCCGCCCACCACGAACCCGGCGATGCGCGCCGGACCGGCAACCCTCGATTCGACGCGCACCGGTGTCGCAGGCATTTCGATCGCAGTCGGCGGCGCACTCGATGCGATGGCAGCCTGGGCAGCGAGCTGTTCGTTCACGCGATCGAGACGCTCCTGCACTGCCTCGCGATTCGGCGGGTCGACCACGCGCTGCAAGTACTCCGTGAGCGCATCGCGGGCGCCGCGCAGATCGCCTGCTTCGTATCGCGCGCTGCCGATGTTCGAGAGAAGCAGCGGGTCGTGGCTTATCTCGTACGCGGTTTCGAACTCGACCGCGGCCTGGCGAAAGAGCCGCGCGTTGAAGTCCGCCACGCCGGTGCGCACGTGCTCGTCCGCGAGGACACGCTCCGCGTCGGGCGGAGCACTCGATTCCGTGGCGACGGGCGCGGGCGATGCCGAAGGCTCGACCGACTGCGCGTTCGCGGCCGATGCCACGAGGGACACCGCGGCCATCGCGGCAATCGCTGAACAGACGACGAACGACCGGGACGGCGCGAGCTGAGCCATGAACTCCCACGACGATGCGGGAGGCTGCCGTGCGATTCAACCAGCCGCGTGTAAGCAACGCCGCCCTTCGGCGTTTCCATGTTGTGAGCACGCTTGCGATCGCCCTCGATGCCCCCGTTGCCCTCGCGATTCCCTTCGCGAGCCCGCGCGCGTATCGTCTCGTCGCCCGACGAGAACCCATGGCGGTACAGAACGCAGCATCCGCCGAGGAACGCGCGCTCGTCGAAGCCGCCCAGCAGGGAGATCGCGATGCGCTCCGCATGCTTCTCGAGCGTTTCGCGCGGCCACTTCACGCCGCGGTGATCCTCCCGCGTGTCGGTGACGCCGCCGATGCCGACGAGATCCTGCGCGACACCCTCTCGCGCGCCGCCGAGCGACTCGGAACGTTCAAGTGGACCGGCGCGGGGTTCTATCCATGGCTGCGCATGATCGCGATGAACCTCGTGATCGATCGCGCTCGCCGGCAGCAGCGCCGTACGAAGGCCGAGGCCGAACTCGAGCGACAGACGGCCGTGGTGCAGCCGCTCCATCACGCCGGCGCCGAGGAACTTCTCATCGAGCAGCAGGAACGCACCGTCGCGTTGCGCGCACTCGATCAAGCGATGAGCA
>CBIHQZ010000781.1:0-4018 GCA_966212315.1 uncultured Myxococcales bacterium | reverse complement strand
CCATTCGTAGTTCATCAGGCAAGACGCGACGGCCGGTGAGATCGACGTGATCTTCTTCTTCGCACGTGCCGCGAACACGTCGAGAAAGTGCTGCGCGAGAAGGAGCACGTCGCCCTCGCGTTCGTGAAGCGACGGCAGCTTGATGGCGATGACATGGATTCGAAAGAACAGGTCCTCGCGGAAACGCCCGTCCTCGACAGCGGCCTCGAGATCGCGATGCGTGGCGGAGATGATCCGCGCATCGAACGGCACTTCACGATCGCTTCCGACCGGGCGAACGACCCGGTCTTGGAGCGCGCGCAAGATCTTTGGCTGAAACGAAAGCGGCATGTCGCCGATCTCGTCGAGAAAGAGCGACCCACCGTTGGCCTGTACGAAAAGGCCCGGGCGCGCCTGCTTCGCGTCGGTGAACGAGCCCTTCGCATGACCGAACAGTTCGCTCTCGAGAAGTGGCTCGGGAATCGCCGCGCAGTTGATTGCGACGAACGGCCCTTTCGCTCGGGGGCTTCGCGCGTGCAGCGACCGTGCAGCGAGTTCTTTTCCCGTCCCGCTCTGACCCGTGAGGAGTACCGACGACTCGACGGCTGCGACGCGATCGATCATGTCGTAGGCCTTGCGAATCGCGTTGCTCGAGGAATGAAGCAGTGGATCAACAGACTTTGTTTCGCGCTCGAGTCGCCGAACCTTTTCTCGCAGCGTTCGATGATTCAACGCTCGTTTGAGCGCGATCTCGAGCTGCGCCGGTCGGATCGGTTTCGCGATGAAGTCGTACGCACCGGCACGAATCGCAGCCACTGCGGCATCGATCCTGTTGTGCGCGGTGATCACGATGACCGGCACGTCCGGGCGGTTCGCCACGATGCGAGAGCACAGGTCGATGCCGTTCATCCCCGGTAGTCCGAGATCGGTGACGACGACATCGAACTCATCGCCGGAGAGCGCGTCGAGACACTCGGTCGCCGAGCGAACCCATCGCACGCGGTACATCGCCACCGCGAGTTGAACCTCGAGGAGCCGACCGATGTCTTCGTCGTCTTCGACGAGGAGCACGTGGCCGTCGGTGACTTCAGCTGACGGAACAACGTCCATTCCAGGAGAAGCCTACCAGAGCCTGGTTCTTTCGACAGATTCGTTGATGTGAGAAGTCGTGCGGAGTTCTTCCCGAAGTGCGTTCGGAGGCTGCGCGCCGCAACGGTGTCACCGCGAGCATTCGGTCGAGCTACGAGGGTTCGCGTCTCGAGCCCCGGGCCGGCCGCGACGGCTGAGTAAAGCATCCCGGCGAGCACGCGAGATTCGCTCGCAGCGACTTCGTCACGCGCCCGCCGAGTCGTTCGTTGCGACGACTACTTCGTTTGTTTGGCGACCAGTTCCGGCTTTGCTTCCTTGTGAACCTCCTGCTGTTCCGTCGCCGCAGCCGATCCGCCTTGGAGGTACTTCAGGATGAACGGCGCCGCAGCAGCAGCGACCGTCGAAGCCGTGCTCGGGCTCAATCCAGCGCGCTGAGCGATCATCTCCGCGGCCTTGCCGGCAACGACGGCGCTGAGCCCGCCCTGAATCACGCCGGTTCCGGAAACGAGGCCGCCGATGCCGCCGACGACAGCGTTGCCGAACGCACCGAACTGCGCGACCTGCGGAGCGCCCGACGCGCCGCCGGCATGGTCCGCGTGCGCATCCGCGAGCGCAGAGAGCGCCGACTGCGCCTGGCCCGCATCGAGGGCGTGGTTCGTCTGTAGATGCTGCATCGCCTCCGCGGCGGCAGGTGAGTTCATGAACTGAGCGAGCAATTCGTTGATCATTCGAGACTCCTTGCGTGGGCTCACGTGATTCGCGAGCCGTCAATCCAGATTCAATCCGATATCAGCGAGATGTTGGATTCGAACTTCGTTCATTCATCGATGCGATGGCCAGGTTCGATTCGTCACGGCGACATCGCGTTTCCGTTGAATGTTCCGCACGAGGAGATCCGGCCGCTCGTGAGTCCGCGGCGAAACCACTCGACGCGCTGCGCGGAAGACCCGTGCGTGAATCGCTCGGGACTCACGGTGCGTCCCGCCATTCGCTGCATCCGGTCGTCGCCGATGGCGGCCGCGGCGGCGAGCCCTTGTTCGGCTTCGCCCGAATCGAGCAAACCACGTTGCGTCGCGGACGCACCCCAGACACCCGCGAGGCAATCCGCTTGCAGTTCCATCGAGACCGACAGCGCCGCCCGCGCCGACGGGTTGGCACGTTGTGCACTGCGCGTGCGTGCCTCGATCCCCAGGATGTCCTGGATGCGATGACCGAACTCGTGCGCGATGACGTACGCCTGCGCGAACTGCCCCGGTGCGCCGAAGCGCTGCGCGAGTTCCGCGTAGAACGCGAGGTCGATGTAAACCAGCTGATCGCCGGGACAGTAGAACGGACCGGTCGCGGACTCTGCCTGCCCACACGAACTCGCCGTGCTGTCCGCGAAGAGCACTAACTGCGTTCGCCGATACGCGGCGCCGTCGGACATCGTCGGAAGCGCCTGCGCCCAGAAGTCCTGGATGTCGGTCGTCGCACTCCGGACGAGGCGCTCGGCCTGCGCTTCGGCTTCGTTCCGTGGACCCGTCGTTTGCTGAGCTGCGGTCTGGTTCGTCGAACCGGTCTGCTGCTGCTGCTGCGAGAGCAGCCCGAGGATCTGCATCGGGTTTCGCCCCAGCAGGAGGGACACGATGACGACGATGCCGACGCCCCCCAACGAAAGCCCTGCAGCCGCGCGCGACGGCTGACTGCCTCTTCGATCCTGAATGTCGTCGTCGCGACCATTGCCCTGAAATCGCATTGATTACCTCGTTTGAACCGCGTGTCGCCGACGCACTCGCTCCGCCGCGAGGCGATTGGCCTTCGCCCCGCACAACCGCGAACACAACACGCCGCACAACCACGAATCGTGCCTAGAACTCGTTGCTCAACGGCAGTGAAGCTCCAGGACTCGAACCACGCAGCGGCGCGTCGTCGCCTGCGGGCTCCGTCTGACGGGTACGAGGTTCGTCCGTGTCCGAGCTTCGATGGTCCCGCGGTGATCGTGCGGGTGCTTCCGCGGTCGGGGCGTGATCGCCTGCACCGGCGTCTGCGGTCGCGAGCGCGACCACGATCTCGCGATCGCGATCCGCGATGAGCGCCGCCTCGTATCGAACTCGTCCCGACGCGATCACGGCGAGCGTGTGTCGAGAGCCGCGCGCCATCACGAGATGCCGGCCGACCCTTTCACCATCGAGTTCGATCGTCGCGTCCGCGGGCGAGACGGTCAGGTCGATTGCGATCGTCGACTCGGCACGAGTGCTCGGGCCGCCCGTCGCCGCGCGACCGCTCCCATCGGCGGGCACCGTCCAACCGGAAGGACCGCCTCGATCGCGCCGCACCGCGAATACGATCAATGCCGCGAGGAGGATTCCAGCAGCGCACAACACGAAGGCCGCCACCACGTTTCGACGCCGCCACTCGGCATCGATCGGCGCAACACCCGTCGGCGCGACGCTGGTCGCCTTCTCCCACGGGCTCGGCGTCATCGTGACGACCTTCGCCGGCAGCTGCGACGAGGTTGCGGGTGCCATCTGCGACTGCGAGCGTGACTGCGCAACAATCCACGGCGCGAGCGCATCGGCGAATTCGTCGGCGCCCTGGAACCGATCCTCTCGCTCCTTGGCCATCGCCTTCGCGATCACGGCCTCGAACTCCGGCGAGAGCGAAGGATTCCGATCGCGTGCCGAAAGCTCGCCCGCGGGTCGGAAGATGATCGTCGCGAGCAGCTCGACGGTGCTCTCGGCTTCGAACGGAACCTGACCCGTCGTCATCTCGTAGAGCATCACGCCGGCCGAATAGATATCGGCGCGTGGGTCGACATCGCGCCGCGCGGTCGCCTGCTCGGGGGACATGTACAGCGGCGTGCCGATCACGCTGGTCCGCGTTCGCGCGCGCGCGAACTGGCCGTCGCCCCTGAACATCGACACACCGAAGTCGAGCAGCTTCACGAAGTCGGTGACGCCGGCCTTGTTCG
>CBIHQZ010000780.1:0-4019 GCA_966212315.1 uncultured Myxococcales bacterium | reverse complement strand
GTGACCACCCCGCGACCGACGCCCGAAGTGCTGGCCGCTGCCGCGCTCGCCGGTGTGAAGACCGTGTTCGATCTGGGCGGCGCGATTGCGATCGCGGCCCTGGCGTACGGCACCGAGACCGTCCCGCGCGTCGACAAGATCGTCGGCCCCGGCAATCTCTACGTCACCGCGGCCAAGAAGATGGTCTTCGGTCACGTCGCGATCGACGGACTCGCCGGGCCTTCGGAAATTCTCGTGGTCGCCGACGATCAGGCCGACCCGCGCGCGGTCGCTGCTGATCTGCTCTCGCAAGCCGAGCACGACGAAGCGGCGTATCCGCTGCTCGTCACGATCTCGCGCGAGATGGCGCTGCGCGTGATCACCGAAGTGGAAGCGCAGCTCGCAGTGCTTCCGCGCCGCGCGATCGCGGAAGTCTCCGTACGCGAACACGGCGTGGTCTTCGTCGCCGACGATCTCGTCGAGGCGGCTCGCGTTGCAACCATTCTCGCCGCCGAACATCTGGCGCTTCTCGTGCGCGATCCCGATGCGCTCTTCGCGAACATCGGTGCGGCCGGCGCTGCGTTTCTCGGGGATTTCACTCCCGAAGCGGCGGGCGACTATCTCGCCGGACCGAGTCATGTGCTTCCCACCGCCGCTCGGCGTCTACGACTTCCAGGTGCGGACCAGCGTGATCAAGTACACGCGCGAGTCACTCGCGGCGCATGCATCACGCATCACGGCGTTCGCGCGAATCGAGGGCCTCGAGGCGCATGCGCGCGCAGTGGAAGTTCGCGAGAAGAAGTAGGCCGCCCCGCTCATCGTCAGTGCGCCGCCTCCGTTCATCCTGAGCGCAGCACCGAGTCTGCGAGGTGCGAAGTCGAAGGACGCACACGCGCGACCGCGCGTGGTTCGACAAGCTCACCATGAGGACGAGGGCCCGATCACCCGCTCAACTCCCGCGCGACCTCGATACACCTCAATACCGCGGCACCTTCGAATCCACCCGCAGCGACCACTGATCGATCCCGCCTGCGAGCGACACGACGTTCGTGAACCCGTGCTGCGCGAGAATCACCGCGGCGGAGAGGCTCCGCACGCCGTGATGGCAGTACGCGACGATCAACGCCCCCTCGGGCGGATCGATCTCGTCGAAGTGGTCCGCCAGCTGATCGAGCGGCGCCAGCACGCTGTTCGGCAACGACGCGGTGTCGTGTTCCCACGGCTGACGCACATCGACGAGATACGTCGGCTCGTTCGCCGCGAGACGTCGCGAAAGATCCTGCACGCTGATCTGTCGAACCGGCATGACGCGCGCGCAATGTGACGCTCGCATCGGGATTCGTCGCCGGAAATTTGCGGACGCGATCGTGGCCGTACTACCGGCGATGGTGCCCGCGCTTTGCTCGCATCGCGCGCGGGAAGGTGGTCGGTGGTTGGAACGGGAGGAATGGCGATGATCGAAACCGCATACGACAAGGCAGTCGAAACGCTTCGCGTGGACCCGCACTATCCGTTGCTCGTGCCGACACTCCTCGAAGTCGCCGCGCACTTCCGCCGGATGAAGCCCGACGCGCGACTGAACGAGATCCGCGCCGAGATCGCGCGCGCACGTCTTCGTCTCGCCGACGAGAGCTGACATCACCTACATCGTTTCGCGCGCTGTCGGGTCGTGAACAAACGACGGCTTCGTAGTCGTCGCTTCTTGTGAGAACGCGCATTCACACCAACCGCATCCGCACCCGCACTCTCAACCGAACCGCCACGTTACCGACGGTGTGAACAACCGTTCGGGGCGGTTTCTCCCGTGCTCGGAGCCCGGTACGCCGGGTGCTCTACAGCCTCGCCACGATGCGCCGGCGACGACGGCGCGGAAGGCAGGATGACCCGATGCGCGTTTCCAAGATCCTCTCGATGTTCGCAGCAGCCACCGCCCTGAGCCTCGGAGCGACGAGCGCCTTCGCGCAGCAAGCGAACAGCGATCTCGCGGTGTCGGGCATGTTGTCGGGTCGCGACTCGCACGACAGCGACGGACACTTCTTCCGCAGCCGCTCGGTGAACCTCACCGCCGGCGACACGGTCGAGATCACCGCGGCGTCGAGCGAGTTCGACACCGTCCTTCGCGTGTCGGGCCCCGGCGTCACCGAGAGCAACGACGACGCGCCCGGCAACGGCACGAACTCGCGCGTCGTGTTCAGCGTCCCGACCACCGGCGCGTATCGCGTGACGGTGACTTCGTACAACGCGAACGAGACCGGCGCGTATCAACTCGCGGTTCGCCACGGCGCTTCGCTCGACGACAGCTCGAACGACTCGGACGGCGACGACGACGACACCTCGCAATCGGGCAACGACGAGCAGCCGAGCATCAACGGCGCGTACGTCGATCCGAGCGCGGCGAGCGTCGGCGAGATCCCGCCGCAACCGCCGGCGTGGGCGTGGGACGACAACCAGCACATGTTCGTGCCGGTTGGTCAGATTCCGTCGGCGGATCCGAGCACCGTCGCGCAGAACCCGGGCACCGTCGATCCGAACGCGGGAACGGGCACCGTGTACGGCGTGTTCGTGGGCGTCTCGAACTACGGCGGCAGCAACAACCTGAGCGACACCGCGAACGACGCACGCAATCTCGAGCGCGCGTTCGAGCAGTCGGGGCTCATTCGTCGCGGCAACGCGATCGTGCTCACCGACGGCCGCGCGACGAGCGATCAGGTGCGGCAGGCGTTCCACACGCTCGCCCCGCGGGTGACCTCGCGTGACACGTTCGTGTTCTTCTTCGACGGACACGGCAATCACCACGAGATCGAACTGCAGTCGGGTCCGATGATGGCGAACGAGATGTCATCGCTTCTCGACAGCATGCGTGGCCAGCAACTCGTCGTGCTCGACAGCTGCTATTCGGGAAGCCTCGCGTCGGTGACCAACGGTCGCGCCAATCGCATCGGGCTCTTCTCGTCGCGCGCCAACGAAACATCGTACGTCGCGTCGGAAGTGCATGCCGGTGGATGGCTCGCCTACTACATGATCGAAGCGGTGCGCCGCGGTGTGAGCGCGAACGGCGCGATGCACGTGAACGATCTGGTGGGCTTCGTTCAGCGTGGATACGGCCAGCGCGTGAACGGCCAGCAGCATCTGGTGGTGGCATCGGGCGCAGGACAGACGGCGACGCTCTGGCGCACCGGCGCGACGAATCAGAACGTGGCGCTCGCGCAGTAGTTCCTCTGGGAGGCGGGATGGAGGGGGCGGACGGCGCCCCCCGGTCGAAAGGCCGGGGGGCGTTTTTCGTTTTCGATCACCCCATCGGCCACGCGCGATACGGCGTCACCGGCGCGGCTTTCCCCTTCACGCTGATCGGCGCGAGCGGCTCTCGCGCGATCGTTTCGGGCAGCGCCTTCGCGGTGCGCTCGCTGATCCAGACTTCACCCGCGCCGGCGTGCGAGGTGAGACGTGCCGCGAGATTCACGGTGTCGCCGATGACCGTGTACTCCATCTGTTTGATGCTTCCGACGTTGCCGCAGACCATCGGTCCCGACGACACGCCGACGCCGATGTTCAACGCGTCGACCTCGGGAAACGCGCCCTCGGCGTTCATTTTCGCGACCAGTTGCTGCAACGCCACCGCGCAACGTGTCGCCATCTCCGCGTGCGTCGGCTGTTCGACCGGCCCGTTGAACACGACCACCACCGCGTCGCCGATGAACTTGTTGAGATACCCCTCGTGCTCGTCGACGAGCGCGACCACTCGCTCGAAGTAACGGTTGAGCAACGCGACCATCGCATCGGGGGCGAGCCGCTCGCTCATCGACGTGAAGCCGCGGATGTCCGCGAAGAACACACTCGCATCGCGCAGCGACGCCGGAATCTGCGCTTCGCCGTGCTGCGCGCGAATGCGATCGAGAAGCCGACCGCTCACGTACGAACCGAACGCGCGCTCCATCCGTTCGCCGAGCGTGAGTGCGTCGACCATGCGATTGAATCGCTGGCTCACCTGCACGAAGTCCGCACTCCCCGCTTCCTCGAGCGCAACGTCACGCTCGCCACGC
>CBIHQZ010000779.1:0-4026 GCA_966212315.1 uncultured Myxococcales bacterium | reverse complement strand
CGCATGGGCGTTTCGCGCGTCGATCTCTATCAAGTGCACTGGTGCGACAGCGAAATGGTGAGCATCGCGTCGCTCGCGGAGTCGCTGATCGCGGCCGTGCGCGAGGGGCTCGTGCGGGCGGTCGGCGTGAGCAACTTCAGCGCGACGGGGATGCGCGAGATGCATGCGCGACTCGGTGATGCGGGTGTTCCACTCGCGAGCAATCAGGTGGAGTACAGCCTGCTCGAACGCGCGCCCGAGACCAACGGCGTGCTCGAGACGTGTCGCGAGTTGAACGTCACGCTGCTCGCGTACAGTCCGCTGGCGCAGGGGATTCTGAACGGTAAATATGGCGTCGATCGCGTGCCACCCGGCCGGCGCGGAGAGCAGTCGCGATTCGCGCGCGAAGCGTTGGTGCGCGCGGAGCGGGTGGTGAGCGTGTTGCGCGAGATCGGTCGCGCGCATGACGACGCGGGGCCGGGAGAGATCGCGCTCGCGTGGTTGATGGCGCAGACGCAGGTGGTGCCCGTCGCGGGGGCGAAGACGGGTGAGCACGCGGCGCGCAATGCGCGGGCGCTCGCGGTGAAGCTCACGGATGACGAGTGCGCGCACATCGCGCGGGTGAGTGAGCCCACGACTTCAAGGTGAGCCTGTCGAACCACGCAGTGGGTCGACTTCGCACCCGCTGACTCGGTGCTTCGCTCATGATGATCGGGGTTTTGCGCCGTGCTCGGATTTGCGTGCCCGCTGTCGCGCCGCCCCGTAATGCGCGCTGCCGTGGTTCGACAGTGCCGAGTCTGCGAGGCACGAAGTCGAAGGACGCAACTCGCTCACCGACAAAGAATCGGCGCCGCGAAGATCTCCGCCGGCCCACCGACTTGATACGCCAGCATCGCGCCTGTCCGCGTCGGCGCGAGTCGCAGATGCAGGTTCGTCCCGCGCGCGACTTCGAAGGGCGCGCCAATCGGCACGCCGTCGAGCGACACACGCTGCACCATGATCGGTGACGTGCGATCCGGGTTCACGCGATTCGCCACGTACGCGATCCACAATTCGTCCTGCGTGATCACCGCGGCGAACTCGCTGCTCGGAAGCACGTCGCTGCCCGCGATCTCGGTCGGCATACCGTTCGGTGCGCCGTCGCGAGCGAGTCGCATGAACCGCACGCGCGCTTCGCTCCCCACCAGCGTGTCGCTCCCGAGATAGACGTCGAATGCAATGCCCTCGTTCGCCACCAGCGCATCGGCGAAGTTGCGTCCCGTTCGCGCGATGCCGTTGCGTGAGAGCACCTCGCCGGTGGCCGCGATGCGCCGCACCACGATCGAGCGGTCCATCGTGCGCGTCGCACCGAGCAGCGTCGATCCGTCTTCGAAGTGCGCGCGCGGCGTGTCGAAGCGGGCCTCACCCGGATCGAGCGACTCGCCCGAACGCGCGATGGTGCTGCCGCCGTTCGACAGCCGTAGGAACGATGCGCTCGTCGGATCCGCGTTGCCGGCGACCACGTTCCAACCACTCGGCGTCGGCTGCAGGTCGCTGCAGAACCCATCGTTGAATTCGCGCGCCGGCGCGATCGAGTGTCCGCTCGCGTCGAGTGCGAAGAAGTCGCAGCCACCGAGAGACGTCACTGCGGCGATCCGGCCATCGCTCGCTGCACCGATCGATACCGGCGCCGTTCGCCATGGCATGCGCACGGGGCGCAGCGTCTCGAACATCCCCAGCGTGGCCCCGTTGAAATCGACCGCCGTGATGCCGTTGGCGAGATCGTTGCCCACCACGAATTCGAATCCGATGAGCACGCTCGACGCTGTCGAGACTGCGGTGTCGAGCGTCGCGCCGCCGCCGGGTCCAACGTGTTGCGCGGGGAAACCCTGCCACGTGCACCCACCGGCATCCACCACTGCGACGGCGTCGTGCGCATCGCCGACGACACTCGCATCGGCCGACGTTCCCACTCGCAATTCACTGCGCGAACCACACGCGAAGCACGCGAGTGGAAGCGCACACAGTGCCCATGAAGCGCGACTCATCGCGCGCGATCCTAGCGCGAGATCACTGCACGCCGAGAAACTCGAGCGCCGCCTTTTCGTCGTCGAATACCTGCAACGGCGTGGCGTCCTCGCGGGCGTGACGTTGCACCTGAAGCTTTCCCACCGCGCTGCGCACGAGGATCGCTACCCGCGCGTAGCCCTTCAGCATGTCGACGCGGAACCGCTCGAACCGTGCCTCGAAGGCCTTGTCGGTGCGCAGCGGCCCCTCGCGGAGATCGACCAGCAATCGGTACTTCGCGCGATCGAACCGGGCCATCGCATCGAGCACGGCTTGCGACGACGACACGATGTCTTCTTCGCGCTCGAATGCCGCGCCGCTACGGGTCACGCGAATCATGGGCGGGATCGCGGTGCGTTCGACGGTCCAGAACGCATCGCGGGTGATCTCTGCGGATGGGCGGGGCACTGTCATGACGTGGCCGCGGAATCTGCCACAAAGAGAGGCCGCGCTAGCCAGCTATCGGCCGTTGGAATCGACCGATCGCGCGCGGGGTCCGCCACCCGTCGCACGGGCACCGAATCCGACCGCCGCCCGCTCACGCGTCGGCTCCGCGCCGGCCACGCCCATCGTGTCGATGAGATGTCCGGGTCCGACTCGCGGCATCATCGAGAGGAGGCCCGTTGCTCGACGATGCGCGGTGCCGTCACCGCGGTACGGGAGCGAGCGCACATCGGACAGAGACAGAGCCGAAGGGGCCTTCACCGCGAGTCGCGGCATGTTCGCGCTCCACGCGAGGGGACGACTCGGCGCGAGCATCTCGATGTGCCCGCCCGGTGCGACCACGTAGGGACCCGCCGCGGGACCGCCGCCGCGCGCGGTCGGGACCGGACGTTTCACGATGTCCATTTCGTTCGACGACGCCGCACGAACCGCAATCGGGCCGGTCGTGCGCGCACCGGTGTGCGACTCGAAGTGATCACCCGCGAGGCTCACCGGCGGCGCATCGGGTACGCCATGCGCGCTCTCGGTGTCCTTGAACGAAGGCCCGGTGTAGTTCACAGCGCCGGGCCGTCGCGTCTGATTGTCCGAACGGAGATGCGCATTCGAACCGCGCGGATGAACGATCGCGGGACGCGCATGCACGTTGCGCTGCGCACTGCTCGTCGGGCCGCCACCGCGCGGGAGAGAGCGCTGCGTCGCGGAGTGCTCGACCGTCTAGGGAGCAGGATCGACACCGCGACCGGGGACGTACGTGCTGCCATCGGTCGACGCGCCGAACGCCGGTGCCGCGAGGGCCAGCACGGCCAGTGAACCGATCGCTACGCTGTGCATCCGCTTCATGAGGGCCTCCATCTCGTCTCGAGCCGCGCCGTGCACGGTGTGCATCCGCGACGCGTGCCCCACGACGTTTCAAACCCCGCGCCATGGACAAGCTCGGCGCCTCGTCCTTGCGCGTCATCACTGCGCAGGCTCGCGCGCGAACGCGTCTCGCAGCGCTTTCGGCCGATGCATGCGCGCACTACACGCGTGCTTGTCCGAGCGGAGTGCGCCGACTAGTCTCCGCGCCCGCTAGGAGATACGCACATGATGCACGGCGCGACGTCGAACGTTCTGGAAGCAGTGGGCAACACGCCCCTCGTCAAACTCAACCGTGTCGTGGGCGACCTCAAGGCCGACGTCTTCGTAAAGCTCGAGTACCTCAATCCCGCCGGGTCGATGAAGGATCGCATCGCGATCAACATCGTGAACGCCGCGGAGCGCGAGGGACGCCTCAAGCCCGGTGGAACGATCGTCGAGGCGACGAGCGGCAACACGGGCGCAGGGCTCGCGATGGTGGCTGCGGTGCGTGGCTACAAGTCGATCTTCGTGATGCCCGACAAGATGTCGCAGGAGAAGATCTCGTCGCTGCGCGCGTGGGGCGCGAAGGTCGTCGTGTGCCCGACCGCGGTCGAGCCCGAGGATCCGCGCAGCTACTACTCGGTGTCGGATCGGCTCGCGAAGGAGACGCCGAACGCGGTGCTCGCGAACCAGTATCACAACCAGGCGAACCCCGAAGCG
>CBIHQZ010000778.1:0-4028 GCA_966212315.1 uncultured Myxococcales bacterium | reverse complement strand
GACGCGCTTGCGCTCGAGCACTTCGGCCTCGTTCGCGCAGCGGAGCATTGTCGTCGCGGCGTACGCGAGACGCTCGGCGAACGCGCGTTCGTATGCGTCGGTGTCCGCGGGGAGGAGAAAGACGACGCGATCATCGGGACTCACGCCGTCGGTAACGATGCGCCACACGACGCGAACCGTTCGAGTGATCCCGCGCGTATCGGTGACGCGGCACCATACTTCGCCTGGTTCGCGCGGGCCGGACTGCGTGCCATCAGGCCGATCCGGTGCGTTGTTCAACAAGCGCGCGTCGTCGTCGATGACGAACGTGGCGATGAGTTCGGCGACGTGTCGACCCACGATCTGCGCAGCCGTGAGACTGGTCAGTTGCTCGTAGGCCGCGTTCACCGCCACCACGCGCTGATCGGCAATGTGCATCGCAGCCACCGGGAGCGACGCGAAGTCCAACACCGACCGTTCGGTCGCTGCACTCGCCTTTGGCGCGTCGTCGTCGCGATCCCCGGTCACGATGGTTCGAACCTAACCTGTCGGCGGCGCTTCGGCTCGCCCGTTGTGCGTCCGCGAAGCTCGACGGCGGTCCGCGGCGAGGCGATCAAGGCGTCAGCGATTCACAGCGTGCGGAGGTACGCGACGAGCGCGGCACGATCACTTGCGGAAAGCCCGAGGCCGAACTCGTGCCCGTGCACCGGTCCGTCACCGTGGCGCCGTGCATCGAACAACGTTTCGATGCGGCGTGGGTCGAACAGGTCTTCGACCGTCGCGATCGAACCATCGTGAAGAAGCGGCCCGCGTGACGAGACGCCGCGCAGCGATGGAATGCGGTACATGCCGGTGCCGCGCTCGCGCGAATGCCCGAGCAACGGATCGGTCCCGATGCTCTCGATGGACACCGGCGACGACGTGAACCCATCGCGGCATGACAACCCGCGCAATGCGTTCGGTGCGGCAACGCATCGGCGAGGGAGTGTGGGTACAGCGCGAGTCCGAGCGACACCTCGCGCGGCGGTCGCACCACTACTTCTGCCACACGGCGCAAGACGCGTAACCCGAACGGCGGCGTCGGCTACTGCGCGTACACCGCGGAGGTCGCGCACTGGTCCTGCTTCTTCAGGGTGTGCGCGGGGTGATTTCAGGGGGCGCGACGAGCACGGGCGCTCGGAGCTCCATCACGGGTCGCGCAAGATGCGTCGGAGGTCGGTGCCCTCGACGACGATGTCGACGGGCTCGTGCGTCTCGGGGCGGCCGATCTGCCAGCGGCGCACGATCGGCTGCAAACACGCACGAAACGGCTCGAGCGCGGCACTCGCGGGCTCGAAGCGAATGTCGCTGACGGCATTGCCGTAGCCGATCGGGAGGACGGCGCGTCGCACGCGCGCCACCGCGGCCCTCTCGCCGACGCTCAGTCTCGCGCGACAGGCGCGCAAGTCGGTGTCCGTCTCGCGAACGCGCGCCGCGATGTCGAACTCCACTGGCCCCGTTCGGAGCACCGGGAGATCCGCGGCGGCGCGAATCGGCGCAGCGAGGAGCGCAACACACAGACTCGCACGCAGGATCGATCTCGCGGAACCCATCGCTATCGACACGTGTATACGCACCCGCGCGCCGAGCCGTTCCTCGGCAGGCCTGGCTCGCGTCCCATCACGCGCACAGACACGAAATCGAACCGCCGCTCTGGATGCCCGAGCCGCTCGGACACGGCGCGCACGTGTTGCCCTGGCAACCGGAGGTCGGACGCGGCGCGCAGAACGGCGGCGGCGGCGTGCATTGCGTGGAGCATCCGAACTGCATTCCACCGGCGCCGAAGCACGGACCCATCGAGGTTCCGGGCGGACACGTACCTGCATCGTCGGGCATCACGCATTGCGGTGCAGCGCCGCCACAGCATGGATGCACGCAGACCTGATCACCCGCGCATGTGGCCGAGCCACACGGTTCCGTGCTCGCGTCCTGCATGTTCGCGACGTCGGTGTTCGTCACGTCGGTGTTCGCGACGTCGGTGTTCGTCACGTCGGTGTTCGTCACGTCGATCGCGTTCGTGACGTCGTCGGCCGATGCGTCGTTGCCGGTCGTCGTTCCGCTGCACGCCGCAAGAGCCACGGCGAGCGCGAGGCTGCATGCGTATCGAATCGCGTAGTGATGCATGCAGCGAGCGTCGCCGCACCCGGGTGGGCGCGCAAGTGTTCGCCGATTCAGCCGGTGGTCTTCTTTGTTCGCGACGAGTCGTTCGGGATCAGTCGCAGCCTTCGGGACCGCACGCCTCGCCGTCTGTGTTCATCTTCACCAGCGACGGCGCGCGTTCGCTCCACGCGCGTTGCAACGCGCCGAGGATCACGTCCGCCGGCTGCGCGCCCGAAACGGCAAAGCGCTCGCCCACGACGAAGAACGGCACGCCGGTGATCCCGAGTCGCCGCGCGTCGTCTTCGTCGGCGCGCACGTCCTTGGCGAAGTCGTCGCCCAGTAACATTTCGTGCGCGCGCTCTTCGTCGAGGCCGACCTCGCGCGCGAGACGGGTGAGCACCGCGCGATCGCCGACCGCTTCGCCTTCGGTGAAGTACGCCTTGAACAATCGCTCCTTCATCGCGTCCTGCTTGCCCTGCGTGTGCGCCCAGTGGACGAGGCGATGGGCGTCGAAGGTGTTGCCCGAGCGCGCGATGTCCAAGCGGAACGCGAGCCCGTCCTGGGCGGCGACGCCGGCGACGCGATCGATCATCGACTGGGCGGCCGCGGGCGTGGTGCCGAACTTCTTCGCGAGCAGCGCGACGTGGGTGAGGCTCGGCGGTGTGACCGCAGGCGCGGACGGATCGAGTTCGAACGAGTGCCAGGTGAGTTCGACTTCGTCGCGATGCTCGAAGCGATCGAGCGCGGCTTCGAGCCGACGCTTGCCGATGTAGCACCAGGGACACGCGACGTCGGACCACACATCGATGGCGAGCTTGCTCATGGGACGCACTCACTAAGACGGACGAGCGCGGAGCGGTAGGGGGCTGCGAGCCAGCACTCGCTTGCGCACGCGAAGACGAGGTGATACCTCGACCGACCCTTCGCGCCGGCTCGCGGCACGAATTCGCGGTTCGCGCCCGGAATCAGTCCTCGTGGCTGCCCCGGACGCGCACGTTCCACGCGGCGGAGCCACCGACGCGTCGACTCACGCATCGCATCGATCGCAGACGGCGTTCACCACCGAACCCCGTGCGCGGGCCGATGCAGGCGTCTCGGGATCGCGAGGTCATCACATGGGTACGTTCATCGGCTTGGATTTCGGCACGACGAACAGCGCGCTCGCATGCGCGAACGAACGCGGCGAGGTGTCACTGGCGAAGTTCGCGTACGGGGGCGGCGAAACGAACACGTTCCGCTCGGTACTCTTCTTCGACGAACAGCAGCGGACGGCGGGACGGCCTCTGGCGATCGCGGGACCGCGCGCGATCGACCGGCGGCTCGAGGTCGAAGGGCGCGGGCGATTGCTGCAATCGCTGAAGTCATATCTGGCCACGCGCTCGTTCACCGCGACCAACGTGTTCGGGATCGTCTACACACTCGAAGAGCTGGTCGCGATCGTGTTGCGACAGATTCGCGCGGAGGCCGAAGCGCAGTTCGGAGCGTTGCCCACGCGGGCGGTGTTCGGGCGGCCGGTGCAGTTCGTCGGTCTCGAGGGCGACGACGACGAGAGTTATCCACTCGGACGTTTGCGTGAGGCGGCGAAGCTCGCGGGCTTCGAGGACGTCGAGTTCGAGTACGAGCCCGTTGCCGCAGCGCACTTCTACGAGTCGCGGCTCGACCACGACGAGACCGTGTTGGTTGCCGACTTCGGCGGCGGAACGAGCGACTTCTGTTTGATGCGCGTCGGCCCGGGCGTGCGGCGCGAAGGCAACGCTCGTTCGCGAATCCTGGGCACCGAAGGCGTCGGGCTGGCAGGCGATGCGTTCGACAGCGAGATCGTCGATCACGTCGTGGCCCCGCAACTCGGACGCGGGAGTTCGTATCGTTCGTACTTCGACGGAAAGCTCATCGCGGTGCCGCCGTGGCTC
>CBIHQZ010000777.1:0-4032 GCA_966212315.1 uncultured Myxococcales bacterium | reverse complement strand
AGCGTGTACACCGCGGACAGCGCGCGCTTCGACCGCATCGCCGACGACCTCGACGTCGGCATCTGCAACTGGAACCGCGGCACCGTCGGCTCGTCGTCGAAGCTTCCGTTCGGCGGCGTGAAGGGCTCGGGCAACCATCGCCCGGCCGGATTGTTCAGCAGCTATTACTGCGTCGACGCCGTCGCCGAGATCCGCCTCGCGAAGCCTCCCGCCGCCCCCGCATCGCCGGGGTTTCGCGTGAAGCCGACGTGATCGCCTGAACCCCCGCCCGCCTCGCGCTATGCTGCGCGCGTGACCGCTTCGTCACCCACCTCGCGGGTTCGCTTCGACATCGCCGCGTGGGCGCAACGGGTCGCGTGGGTGATCCTCGGCGCGGGCGCGTGGGCAACGATCGCGATCGCACGGTGGCTCCATCCCGACGCGCGCGGCTTCGGCACGCATCAACAACTCGGTCTCCCGCCGTGCGCGTTCACCGCGCTCACCCACGTCCCCTGCCCCGGCTGCGGACTCACCACCAGCTTCGCGTACATGGCGCACGGGCATCTGCTCGACGCATTTCGCGCACACTTGATGGGCCCGCTGCTCTTCGGCATCACGGTGTGGCTCGCGTTCTACGCGCCGTTCGCCGCCCTCCGCGGACGCCCGCTGCGCACGGTGCTCGAGGCGCGCCCCGCGTTCCCGGTGCTCATGCTCACCGCGGGCGCGGGCGTGCTGACGTTCGTGTTGCGAGTGGTGGGTTAGCATCCCGCCTCGAGCGCATTCACCGCCTTGTCCGCGGCATGAATTCGCGGAGAACACCGTCTTGTCCGCGGCATGAATGCGCATTCATGCCGCGGTGAGCGCCATGCGCATTCACGCCGCGGGCGCCGCGGCCCCCGTCCGCATCACGCGCTCGATCTCTTCCACGGTCTTCGGAATGTCGTGCGTGAGCACGCGGCTTCCATCCGCGGTGACCACTACGTCGTCTTCGATGCGCACGCCGATGCCGCGGTACTCCGCCGGAACGCTCTCGTCGTTCGGCGGGATGTACACCCCCGGTTCGACGGTGAGCACGCACCCCGGCTCCATCGCACGCGGCTTGTTGTCCACGTAGTAGCGACCGACATCGTGCACGTCCATGCCGAGCCAGTGCGAGGTGCCGTGCATGAAATATTTCTTGTACGCCTCGGACTTCACCAGCTCCGCGGGATCACCCTTCAACACGCCCAGCCGTACGAGTCCGTCGGTGATCGTCTCGACCGAGCGCGCGTGCACGTCGGCAATCGACGCGCCGGGTTTGATCGCATCGATCGACGCCTGCTGCGCGTCGAGAACGAGCTGGTAGATCGCGCGCTGCGGTGCCGTGAACGTGCCGTTGATCGGAAACGTGCGGGTCACGTCGCTCGCGTAGCAACCGAACTCGGAGCCCGCATCGATGAGCAGCAGCTCGCCGTCTTCCATGCGCCGGTTGTTGGCCATGTAGTGCAGCACGCACGCATTGGCACCCGACGCGACGATCGGTGAATACGCAGGACGCTCGCTTCCGCGTGAACGAAACGCTTCGCGCAGAACCGCTTCGACTTCGTACTCGAACCGCCCGGGACGCGTCGTGGCGAAGGCGCGGGTGAACGCATCGCGAGTGATCTCGGCGGCGCGTCGCATGAGTTCCAGTTCGACCTCGCTCTTGCGCCAGCGCATCTCGTGCACCACCAGCGCGGGATCGGCGATCTCCGTGGGCCACGTGCCGCCTTTGCGCGAGCGTCCGCGCTGCGTCGAGATCGCTTGCAACACACGATCATCGAGCGAGCGGTTCACGCCGAGCGCGTAGTAGAGACGGTCACGTCCCGCCAGAAGCGCAGGGAGCTTCGCGTCGAGTTCGCCGATCGGGAACGCGACGTTCGCGCCGAACTGCTTCACCGCGCCTTCGACGCCGGCGCGCGGCCCATCCCACACTTCGCGCTCGGGATCACGCGGTCGCACGAAGAGCACCACCGGATGTTCGGCATGTTCCGGCAGCAACACGAGGACGCTCTCGGGCTCGTCGAATCCGGTGAGGTAGAACACGTCGCTGTCGGGGCGGAAGTCGTGTTCGACGTCGTTGTTGCGCACCGCGACGGTGGCCGTCGGAATGACCGCACACGCGCGCGGGCCCATGGTTTCGAGAAGCTTCGTTCGTCGCTCTTGGAACATCGCGGCGAAGCGTAGCGTGAAGTGCAGGCCTCGCACCGCACGGATGCAGCGCGAGGGCACCGCCTGGCTGATCCAGTGACCGGCCGAGCGAGTCGCCGGTGCGTCGAGACGCCGCTCCGCTGTGAGTCGATTGCGGCGGCTGCGCGCGAAATCCCGCGTGGCATGCTGTGTGAACAGCCGAGTCGCCGATGGGCGTCCGTTCGCGCGCGGGGGATCGAATGCGGCAGCACCGAGTGGGATGGTTTCTCGCGTTCACGGCAGGGTTCACGATGGTCGCGACGGCGCGGCCGGCGACGGCATGCGGCCACGGCGCGAGTTCGAGCAGCTCGAGTGGTGGCGGATCGAGCGGCGGCCACGGCAGCGGCGTCGCTTCGGTGATCGGCGGCATTCTCGGCGCGATCGCCGGGAGCGGCGGATCGCGTTCGCGCGATACCCGACCGTCGACGTCGGTGTCGCACACGATCCCGGAAGCGAGCAGCGAGGGAGCTTCGGGCGATCCGTCGCCGATGCACGTGAGCTACACCGAGGAGCCGAGCGAGCCGGCGCATCCGGGCGTGCCTCCTCCGCCTCCGGGCACGCCGCCACGCGATCCGATGACGCCGTCCATCGAGGGCTCTCTCGGCTTCGCATGGGCGACGCAGCAACAGGGAACGCTCGCGTGGACCGGATGGCAGGGGCACCCGATCCTCGGCGAGCAGGTCGACAGCGCGAGCGAGGTGCCGGGACGGCGACTCGGGATGAATCGCGTCACGATGCTCGGCGCGACGGTGCGCGCGAACGTGCTCCTCTTCGACATGCTGACGCTGGGCCCGTCGATGTCGTTCCTTCAGCAGGTCGACGAGAACAGCTACGTGCGGCCCGGATCGATGTCGTTCGCCACCGACCGCATCCACACGATGGAATACGGCGGACAGGCGGGCCTGCTGGTGCGAATCGGCCCGGCGACGTTGCGCGGTGAGCTGTTCGTCGGTCGACAGCATTCGTGGGCCACCGTGCTCGGGCTCGGCACCGCGGGATGCGATGCGCCGCCGGTGATCACCGAAGATCACTGGGTGCTCACGCCGCGCGCGATGATCACGGGGGCCGTGTCGCGCAACGTCACCATCGGCGCGTATGCGGGCGTCGACACCCTGCACTTCGGCGACTGGAGCGGTGGCGTGATGCTGTCGCTTCACGGCGGAGGCTTCGCGACACCCGCGCCCGAGATGCCGGTGCCGTAGTCGCCTGGCGAAGTCATGAATTGGCGGGGCTCGCGCTTGGCAAGGTGCCCACGGCCACGACCATCGACGCAACTGTTGCAGCGTTCGCGGTCCAGCACACTGGAATCGTCTACACCGCCTACGTCGACCACTTCGAGGCCCTGCGGCGTTTCTTCCCAGGGCTGCGCGTGCTCACGGTTTGAGCCTGCGGGCAGCTCCAGCAACACCGATGTCCTACCCGCGCGGAAACACGCTCACCGCCCGCGCATGCAGCGCCGGCGCAGCGACGATGATTCCCTGATCGAGCGACAGGCGATCGGTCGCATACACGAGCGCCTTGCCTGCACCGTCGGTGACCAACGCCCCCGCCGCGCGTGCGATCGCCTCGGGCGCGCATCCGTCCCAGAGCTTCGGACCACCGCCTGCGTGCACGTAGAGGTCGGCCTCGCCCGTCGACACCAACGCGACCTTCAAGCCGACGCTTCCGCACGGACGCATGTCCGAGACGCCGAGGGACTCGGCCACCGCACTGATCTCCGCGGTGAGATGCGATCGCGACACGACCATCCGCGCGTGCCGCGGATCCGCGGGCGGTTCGGCAACACGCAACGCGCGCTCGATGCCGTCGACACCGTTGCCGAGCGCCTTGATCTTGCCGCCGAGC
>CBIHQZ010000776.1:0-4033 GCA_966212315.1 uncultured Myxococcales bacterium | reverse complement strand
GGGTGACGTCGCTCCGAGCGTGATCACGCGTGCGCACGGTCGCACGCGTGTGCGGTCGGCCGCGCAGTACCTCGCCCCGTTTCCATCGGCATCTTCGCCGCAGTCTCCAACCCTCCTCGTCGCGATCCGCTCGAACCGCCGCCGCATGCGCTACGTGGGCGGTCCGGCATGTGCCGTGCTGAGTCGCTGCGCATGCGACGTACGACGTTCAGCCAATCGATCGAGAGCATCGTCACTCGCGCCGCGATGTCGTCCAGGCACGCGCGCTCGAACGCCGCGCAGGCGGCCGCGCTGATCCCGATCGGCGCGCTGCTCGGCGGATGCTTTCACTACGTGCCGCTCGGTACCGACCCAGCTTCGCTCGCACGGATCGAGGGACGTCGCGTGCGCGTGACCACGAGCGCAGAAGTCGTCGAAGTGTGGGACCCGCACGTTGCGTATCCCCTGCTGACCGGCGAGATCGATCCGCCGCTGCTGGGCGACGTGCCGAACATCCGCAACACCTACGGCGTCGACGTGCGCACCGCCCAGCGACTCGAAGTGCGGACGATGAATCGGGGTGGCACAGCGGCGATCGCTGTGTCGGTGTCGACCGCTGCGGCAGCGACAATCGCCGGGTGATCACGGGCGTCGTCCTCCGCAACAGCTTCGGCGGCGGCGGCTGGAGCGGTGGCGCCGGGCGTCGGCCCGCTGGATTGCGCGAACGTCCGCCGCGCGCAGCGGACGGCTCACTCGGCGATCTCTTCGCCTCGATGGCGGAACTCGAGGCCGCATCCATCCCTGCGTTCGAGACGCTCGAGCGCGAGCTGATCGAACACGATGCACCGGCTCGACTCGTGCGCGCCGCGCGATCGGCCGCGCGTGACGAAGTGCGGCACGCGATCACGATGCGGAAGCTCGCGAGCCGATTCGGGAGCGCGCCGCGCGCAATGAGCATCGCGCCGACGCCCGCTCGCACGCTTCGCGAGATCGCGATCGAGAACGCCGTCGAAGGGTGCGTGAACGAAACGTGGGGCGCGCTCGTCGCCCATTGGCAGGCGCGCGCCTCGACCGACCGGACCGTGCGCGCGGTGATGCGCCGGATCGCAGTGGACGAGACACGTCACGGCGAGCTGGCCTGGCAGATCGATGCATGGGCGCGCAATCACCTCGACGCCGACGCGCGCGTCGAGATCGGTCGAGCGCGCGAACGCGCTATCGCCGCGGTCGCCGCATCCGCGAGCGAGCCGCCGGAAGAGTTCACGGCCATCGCCGGCATGCCGCGTCGTGCCGATGCCGACCGCATGCTCGCGGCCGCGCGCGCCACGCTCTGGCGATCTCCCCGCGGCTTCGCGGACGATCGCTTCTCGCAAAAGAGCCCGCCTGCATTCAACGGTTTCGCAGCGAACGTGCGGTAACGCATCGCGCCCGTTTCGTCGTCTCACACGGCGGACGGGCGGCTACGATCCCGGGATGGCGACCGCGAACCGTTACCTCGAAGGGATCGACGTCAAGAAGCCTTCGTCGATCAACGCCCGCAAGACGCTGCTCCTGTGGATCGCACTCATTCTGCTTTTCCTCGCCGCCTACAATCTGCTGACCGAGCCGAACGACCCGCGAGCGCCGTCGCGCGTCGAGGTGACGGACCCGTCGCCATACGTCATTCCGGCCAGCGCGGTTGGCGTGGTCGTCGTGCTGCTCGTGGCGTGGATCGCCTCACGGCGCACGGGCGCGCGCGATCGCGCGCTGAACGAAGCGACCCTCGCGACGGAAGAGCGGCGCTTCGACGCGGCGATCGAACAGATCCGCGCGATGCTCGGAAAGAACAACGCGCGCTGGGATGCGTACGCGCTGCTCGCAGCGGTCGCGGAACGTCGCGGTGATTTCGTGGAGGCCGACGAGCTGCTCTCGATCGCGCACCTCAAGCTCGCGCCCAAGGGAAAAGAGCGATTCGGCAACGGGACGTTCCTCTCGCTGCTCGATGCGCGTCGTGCGTTCGTGCTGATCGCGAGTGGGAATCTCGAAGCCGGTGAAGCGCTGCTGCGTGCACCACGTTCGAAGGACGTTCATCCCCACGCGCTCGCGCTCTTCGTTCGTGCCGAGGCGCTGCTGCTCGAGCACCGAGGCTCACGCGAGGCCCTCGCGACGCTGCTGCAAAACGAACGTGCGCTCCTCGAGTCGTCGCTCGGAATACTCGATCGTGCGCTGCTCGCGATGCTCGAGAAGAGCGCGGCCGGTACGCCGCGAGGTCGCATCGATCTCGACGACTTCGAGCGCGGCTGGATCGCAACCGTCGCCCCCGGCACACGCGCGCTGATGGAGGTCGCATGAACCGGCGACAGGCGCTGCGATCCGCGGCGACATCGATCGGGGTGCGATCGATTCGTCCGGTGCGTGGCCTGGCCGTCGTAACGGCGCTCGGTTTCGTGGCGATCGCGCTCGAGATGGCGGTCATCTCATGGTTCGGAACCGGCAGCGGCTGGGTCGGCACGCTCACGCTCTTCGCGGGTCTCGCCGTGATCTATCGATGGTCGATCCTCGGTGTGCGACGGCACAACGCCGCGGTCGGCGCGATGCTGCGCGGGCAACTCGACGAAGCGAACGCGGAACTCGCTGCCATGGTCGGTTCCTTCGCGCTTCGGTCCACGGTCGAATGGGCGATGGTCAATCTCGCGGAGATCGCGATGTGGCGCGGCGAGTTCGCAACCGCGGTCACGCGATTGCGGGGCGCCGAGGCGCTTTCGTCACCGCGGGTGGCGCATCACGCCGGAGTCTGTTCGCGATTGGCGCTCGCACTCGCGTGCGCGGGCGACGACCCGGCAGCCGAGGCGCTGCTCGCCGCCGCCGATCTCGAGGGCGCTCCTGTCGATGTGGTGGCGCGCGCGCGAGTCACCCGCGCGTTGCTCGCATTCCGCGCGGGACGATTCGCGGATGCGGTCGCGACGCTGCAGGAAGGACGTTCGGTGTTGCGCTCGGTCGCGCTCGGCCCGTTCATCCCCGCACTCAGCGAAGCGATCGAAGGGTCGGCGCTCGCGGGCGGTGGACAGTCCGGCTACCGCGACAGCGTTCGCGCCCTTACCGGGCTGCCGCACAGTGCTCTCACGCGTGCGGCGGTGGGTCGCGTCGTGCGCGGCGCCGAGACGACACTCACGCATCACGATGTCGCCATCGGGGCGTGACGGCGCAGAGTCTCGAACGTCGATGCGTCGTCAGCGGGGGGAGGGCCCGAGTGCGCTACCGCAGCCCACTCGGCAGTGCCGCCCGCAACGCCCCGCGCAACACCAACGCCGGGATCGACACACGTCCGTGCCCCACCACGTCGCCGCCCGCTTCGTCCGCGTTGTAGTCAGCGTGCACGATCGGATGCGCATTCGGTTCGTTCCCCGCCCCGAGCAGCGATAGATCGACGCCGCCCACGAACGCGCCGTGCGTCTGGTTGAGCACCGCGGGCGCTTGACCGTTGGCGCGTGCGGGCAGTGCCGCGAGCGTCGTGTCGGTGTGCGCGCCGATCACCATGGCGAGCGCGTTGCCCGATACCGTGATCGACAGCGATTGCGGCAGTGCCGGCGTCGTCGCCTCGGGCGCTCCCGCTTGCGCAGCGGACGCCGGACGAGCGGCCGGCGGACGCGTTCGCGGCGCGCGCGTTCGCAACGTCAGCACACCACGCGCGAACGTCGTGTCGACCGACGCATCACCGAAACGCAACGCCCGCAGCCACGGCGCGCGCGCGAGGTTCGCGAGCGCAGTGCGAGCCGCGGTGCCGTCGTCTTGTTGCGCGAAGAGCGCGGTGATTTCCATCCCGCCCTCGGGCTCGCGCGCCACGCCCACCGCGGTCTCGTCGCCGAGTTGCGCGAAGAGCGCGTTCACATCCGCACGCGCCGCGGTGGCATCGCTCACGCGTGTTCCGAGCACGCCGATTGCGTTCTGGGTGATGGTGTCGACGAACGAAGCACGGTTCGCCACGTGCGTGCGGGAAGAGAACGCGCCGATCGAGTCGGGCGCGAGCTGACTCGCGAGCGGATGCGTGACCTCCGTGCGAACGCGCGAGCGCGCA
>CBIHQZ010000775.1:0-4036 GCA_966212315.1 uncultured Myxococcales bacterium | reverse complement strand
GACCGGTGCGTGGATCGACCGCCGTGCTGTCGTAGCCGCCAGCCGCTTCGCCGAGGGCGGCGAACGTGAGTTGCATCGGGAGCGTTGCGAGGACCATCGAGGGGCGCAGGTCGGATGCTCGCGGCCGCTCGGGCGCTTGTGGCGCAGTGGCGTTGGTCATGCCGTCGCGACCGATCGAGGCAATTCGGGCGTCGAACCGGAACGCACATGGCAACGCTCACGCGACGTCGATGGTGGGTTCTCGGGGTGATGGCGGCCCTGGGCGCGACGACGTGCCGTCACGGCGCATCGACCGACTCGGTGGCACGGGCGGGAGTCGTCGGAACGGCGAATGCCGCTCGCGGGCGCGCCGCGACGGTGCGCGCGGTGCCGCGAATCGACGCCGCGATGCGCGATCGACTGGCACGCATTGCCGCGGTCGGCGCGCAGCGAGGAATGCGTCGCGAAGTGTTCGCGAAGATCGGTGACTCGATCACCGAGTCGGGCAGCTTCCTGCAGGACGTGGGGCACGGATGGTTCGACCTCGGGTCGTTCACCGCGCTCGAGCCGACCATCGCGTTCTATCGCCGCGCGCACGTCGACCACGACGGCAACGACTCGTTCGCGCATTCGTCGGAAGCGTCCGTCTCGGGGTGGACCGTTCAGGATGCGCTGGCGGCTCCCCGACCCGATGCGCTCGAACGCGAATTGACCGCGCTCCGTCCTGCCGTTGCGTTCGTGATGTTCGGAACCAACGATCTCGACCGCAGCACACCCGATGCGTTTCGCGCGGGAATCACTGAAGTCGTGAATCGCTGCCTCGAGCGCGGCACCATCCCGGTGCTCTCGACGATCCCCGACCGACTCGACCGTGACGAAGCGGCGCGCCGCGTCGCGATGATGAACGTCATCGTGCGTGACATCGCACAGGCGAACGGCCTGCCCGTGATCGACCTGTTCGGCGCGCTTCGCGAACTACCGCGTCACGGATTGGGCGACGACGGCATCCATCCATCTGCCTACGCGCGTGATGGCGACGTCCGCGCGGCGACCTTCACCGATGAAGGGCTCCGCCACGGCTACAACGTGCGGAACCTCGTCACGCTCCAGACCCTCGATGCCATCCGCCGCATCGTCTTCGAAAGAGAGCCCCCCGAGGCATGACGACCATTCGACTCCTCTCGATTCTCGACGCGCGTGTGATCACAGGACCCGCGCGCGGATTGATCCATCTCGCGCGACAGCTCCCCGAGCACGCACACCTGCATCTCGCACTGCTCGCGCCGGATGAATCCACGCCGTTGCCGCCGATCGCGGAAAAGGCCGGCGCTGGCGCACGCATCACGGTGCATCGGTTGGTCGAGCATCATTCGTACGACGTCGGGATCATCGCGCGCGCGCGAACGCTGGCCCACCAGGTCGGGGCGAACGTGCTCCAGTCGCACAGCTACAAGCCGCACGTCATCGCGATCGCGTTGCGACGTCTGATGGGCATCCCGTGGATCGGGTTCCATCACGGCTGGACCGCGGAGAACCGCAAGGTGAAGTTGTTCCACGGCGTCGACCGTTTCACGCTCCCGCGCGCCGACCGCATCGTCGCCGTGAGCAGCGACAGCGAGCGGCTCGTGCTCGAAGCGGGTTGCCCACGCGAACGGACGGTGATGATCACCAACGCGGTCGACGCCGATGACTTCGTCTGTCGCGACGATCGCGGTGCGATCCGTCGTGCGTGGAACATCCCTGACGACGCGGTGCTCGCTTCGGCCGTCGGTCGGCTTTCGCCCGAGAAAGGCCAGGACGTTCTCGTCGATGCGTTCGCGCGCATCGCGGCCGAGCGACCGGCGTTGCACATCGCGCTCGCCGGCGACGGTCCGGAACGCGCCAGTCTCGAAGCGCGCGCCGCGGCCGCGGGAATCGCCGACCGCGTGCACTTCCTCGGTCATCAATCGGACGTGGGTCGCGTCTATGCCGCGAGCGATCTCATCGTTCTTCCTTCGCGCAGCGAAGGGATGCCCAACGCGATGCTCGAGGCGATGGCGACGCGCACACCGGTGATCGCAACGCAAGTGGGCGGCGTCCCCGAAATCGCGCGTGACGGCGAGAACGCATGGCTCGTCCCTTCGGAGAACCCCGACGCGCTGGCAACGGCACTTCGCGACGCAGTCGACCATCCGGACGAGCGAACGCGCCGCGCCGACAGCGCGCATCGCTACGTGACGGACAACCTCTCGCCCGCACTTCGCGCCCAGCGCTTCGTCGCGCTCTACCACTCGCTTCTCCGCATCGACTCACACGCCGCATCGACCGCACCACGCGCCACGCAGGAGACGGCCTCGCCATGAACGCACGCTCAACGATCAAGCACCTCGCGAACACCGCGCTCCGAGCCGCCACTGCGCCACTCGTCGCCGCGTATCGCTTTCACAAGGCCGTGATGCCCGCGTCCCACGCCGATCTGGTGATCCAGTCGTGGTCGCAAGTTCTCTCGTTCATCCCCGGGCTCTCTGGGCAGTTTCTGCGCCGCGCGTTCTACGGCGAAGTGTTCAACGCGTGCCACGAGCACTCGTGCATCAACTGGGGGACGGTCTTCTCGTCGGACAAGGTCCACATCGACGAGGGCGTGTACATCGGCGCGCGGTGCATGCTCGGACGCGCACACCTCGAGCCGCACGTCACGATCGGCTCGAACGTCGACATTCTCTCCGGCAAGGAACAACACGCGTTCGACGACGTGTCGCGGCCCATCCAACAGCAGAGCGGCACGTACAAGACCGTGCACATCGGCGCGAACAGCTGGATCGGCAACGGCGCAGTGGTGATGGCCGACGTGGGACGTCACGCCGTCGTCGCGGCGGGCTCGGTGGTCGTCCACCCGGTGCCCGAGATGTCGATCGTCGCCGGCAACCCGGCTCGCGTGGTGCGTATGCGCGACGGATCACCGCCAGCCGAAGTGCGTGCCTACACCGCCAGCCGCGTGACCTGAAAAGACGAGACCAGACGAATGAACATGCAGACCCCGATCGAGATCGCCACGCACGCCGACGACACGTCGATGCACGCCGGGGCGAATCGCCTTCGCGTCATCGCGCTCACCCACCGCGTTCCGTTCCCGCCCGACAAGGGCGACAAGATTCGCACGTGGAACCTTCTCTCGCGCCTCGCGAAGCGCGCCGAAGTGCATCTGGTCTGCCTCGCCGACCCGCCCGAGGACGTGCAGTACGCGGACGGTCTGCGCGACGTGTTCGCGTCGGTCACGATCATTCCGATCGAGATGCGGACGCAGAAGCTCCGTGCGCTGCCGTACCTCGCGACGACGACGCCGCTCACGCTGCCGGTGTTCCACCATCGCGCGTTGACCACCGCGTTGCGCGAGTTGTGCGAAACCGTTCGTCCCGATGCGTTCTACGCGGAGTCGTCGAGCATGGCGCCGTACGCGCTCGAGCATCCGAACGTCCCGCTCGTGATGGACTTCGTCGACGTCGACAGCGCGAAGTGGCGCTCGTACGCATCGGCGGCGCCGTTCCCGCTGAATCTCGTCTATACGCGCGAGGCATGGGCCCTCTCGCGGTTCGAACGAACGGTTGCCGCCCGCGCCAGCATCTCGACGCTCACGGCACAGCGCGAACTCTCGCTGTTCCACACCGTCGCACCGGGCGCGAATGCCCGCGTGCTCGCGAACGGCGTCGACACCGATTACTTCACCGCGCGCGACACCGAGCCGCACGAGCCGCGTGTGATCTTCTTCGGAGCGATGGACTACGGCGCCAATGTCGAAGGCGCGCGCTATCTGGCGCTCCAGGTATTGCCGTACCTGCGCGGTCTCGTCCCCGGCGTGACGGTCACGCTCGCGGGTTCGAAGCCCACGCGTGAAGTGAAGGCCCTCGCGCAGATCCCGGGGGTCACGGTCACCGGCTTCGTTCCCGACATGCGCCCGCACGTGCACGGATCGATGGTGAGCGCAGTCCCTCTGCGCGTGGCGCGCGGCATTCCGAACAACGTGCTCGAGGCGATGGCGCTGGGTGTCCCGGTGGTCGCGTCACCGGCAGCTCCCGACGGA
>CBIHQZ010000774.1:0-4036 GCA_966212315.1 uncultured Myxococcales bacterium | reverse complement strand
CACTGGAAATCACAATTAATTCCAAAACCACGCCAATCCGGGCCCGGGGATCTATCTCCCCGCGAGCTGGACGCAGAACCGCTGTTCGTTCTCGCAGAACGGCACGCCCATCCCGGGCGCGTGGTGGGCCGCGACCCTCGACCCGCTCGCGTACGAGGGCTTCTATCGCGTTCGCGAAGCCTTCCATTGCTGCGAAAAGAAGTGCGTCGAGTTC
The DNA here is from genome assembly GCA_966212315.1 of uncultured Myxococcales bacterium. Classification (GTDB taxonomy): domain Bacteria; phylum Myxococcota_A; class Polyangia; order Polyangiales; genus CBIHQZ01. The sequence continues at coordinate 3,822 of CBIHQZ010000774.1, read as the reverse complement.
CAGGCCGATCAGCTCGTGCAGCTCGGATACAACGGCGAGGCCGAACCGATCGTGTTCATCCCTGAACTTCGCACCGCCGGGCTCGCGATCCCCGAGTCGGGCATGCGCATCGATCGCTCGCGCATCTCGAAACTGCAGCCCCTCAAGGTCGCGGTGCCCGCCAATGCTCCCGCCAGCGACGCCGGCAACGTCGTCCACTGATCGCAGCTCCCAAACGTTTTCGTAAACGTAATCGTAAACGTAAACGACGGTTCCCTCCTCGCTCCGAGATGATCGTCACGTCGCGCACCGCGCGATGTCAGAATCCCGCCCGATGACGAGCCCGCGCAATCGACGGAGCCACCACGCAATGCGCGCGCGTGTTTCCTCGTCTGCGCTCGTTTTCACGCTCACGCTACTCACCGGCGCCGCGCGCGCCGACGCGCCGCCGCGACTGGTGAGCGCACCGGAGGTCACGGCGCCCGCGGACGCCCCCGAGAACGCTTCAGTGGTTCTACGAATCACCGTCGATGCCACCGGCGCGGTCACCGATGTCGAAGTCGTCGAAGGCGTCCGCGCCGACATCGATGCAATGGCCACCGACGCCGCGCGACAGATGCGATTCACTCCCGCCGAACGCGGTGGGCAAGCCGTTCCGGCACGCCTGCGATTCCGCTTTCGATTGCACGACGCGAGTGCATCGTCGTCGCCACCGCCCGACGTCACGAGCAGCTCTTCGCCGCCGCCCGAATCGTCCGCCGCACCAGTGCCCGCGTCGTCATCTTCGTCATCACCGCAGCCGAGCGTGTCGTCCGAAGCGCCCGAACTGAATCGCATCACCGTGCGCGGGCACTACGAGCCCGGCGCCGCCACGCGTCTCACGTTCCGCGCCGAAGAACTCACCACCGTGCCGGGCACGTTCGGAGAGCCGCTTCGCGTCGTCGCATCGCAACCGGGCGTCGCGCGTACACCGTTCGGACTCGGCTTCTTCGTCGTGCGCGGCGCGTCGTTCGAGAACACCGGTTTCTACATCGACGGCTTCCCGGTGCTCATCCTGTATCACCTCGCCGCCGGCCCCTCGGTGATCTCGTCGCGCCTCGTCGGACAGCTCGACTTCTACCCCGGCGGATACCCGCTTCAGTTCGGACGATTCAGCGCCGGCATCATCTCGCTCGAAACGCGCGCGCCGCCCGCGGACCGCCCGCGCGCCGAAGCGGAGATCGACGTGTTTCGCGCGAGCCTCCTCGGCGTGATGCCGTTCTCGAACGGACGCGGCTCCGTCGCGATCGCCGCGCGTCGCAGTTACTACGACCTGTTCCTCCCGCTGATCCAACCCGGCGTGTCGGTGAACTACGGCGACGCACAGTTGCGTGCCGACTACCACTTCACCGATCGACTGCACGCATCGCTCTTCGCGTTCGTATCGAACGACGGACTCACGCGCACGCAGGTCGAAGGCACCGGCGCAACCGCGGCAACCGCCACCGACGCCGCGAGCTATCTGTTCTATCGCGCCATCGGCAAGCTCGAATGGAACGGCCCGCGCGGCATCTACGCGCAGACGAGCGCGATGGTCGGCTACGACGAAACGCGATTGAGCCAGTCGGATCCAGGGCAGCCCGATCGAGTGCTCGCCGCGGCCGGGAGCGTGCTCGGCGAGCGAGCGTCGGTGCGCATCCCGCTCACGCCCGCGTTCACGACGACCATCGGCATCGACGTCCTCAGCTACCTCTACAGCGTCAACCTGGCGTACCCGTCGCCGGCTGGATTCAGCAGCGTGCCGCCGCCGCTCTCGAACCCGCGCATCGCGAATATCATCTCATCGGTCGATCAGTTCGGCGTCGCGGGGTACGTCGAATCGACGCTGCGTGCAGGCCGCTTCGAATTCACCGCCGGTCCGCGTGTCGAGTACATGAGATGGGGATCGCAGGCACACGTGGTGTTCGATCCGCGTGCCGTCGCGCGTCTGCGGGTGATCGATCCGCTCATGCTCGTCGTGAGCACCGGCTTGTTCCATCAGCCGCCGCCCGTGTTCGCGCTCGTGCCGCAAGCGGGCAATCCGAACCTGCTTCCGCAAGCCGCGTGGCAGAGCAGTGCGGGCTTCGAAGCGACGTTGCCGCTGCACTTCACGCTGCGCATGACAGGTTTCTACAACCGCATGTGGCAGCTCCCGCGCGCGACCTACGAGATCATCAACACGCCGAGCGGACCGCAGCGCGCACTCGCGGTGAGCGACGGTCAGGGGCAAGCGTACGGACTCGAAGTGCAGCTGCGACGTCAGCTCACCACCGGCGTCTACGGCTGGCTCTCGTACACCCTCTCGCGCAGCGAACGTTGGGTGGAAGATCCCGTCACGCATCAAGTCATCGGGCGCGTGGTGCCGTTCACCTACGACCAGACCCACGTGCTCAATCTCGCCGTGTCGTGGGACATCACTCGGCAGTGGCGCGTGGGCGCGCGATTCCAACTCGCGACCGGCTCACCGACGTCGCTCGTGACTGGCGCGATCTACGACGCCGACAGCGATCGCTATCGGCCGCAATACCTTCCCGAGGCCGACCGGCTCCCCGCGTATCACCAACTCGATGTGCGCGTGGACTACAAGTTCCGCTTCTGGCGCCTCGACATGGCGGCATTCCTCGACGTGCTGAACATCTACAACGCGCAGAACTCCGAGGGATGGATCTACCAGTACGACTACTCCGCGCGCGCGCCGCGTCCGGGTCTGCCGATTCTTCCGGCGATCGGCATCCGAGGTGAGTTGTGATGCGTCGCGCGGAACGATTGGTCGCTGTGGGATTCGTCGCGGTGGCCTCGGCAACGCTCGCCGCGGCGTTCACCTCGTGCTCGGATCCGAACTTCGCGAGTCGCAGTCGCGTGAACTCGCCGCGCATCCTCGCGATCGTCGCCGAGCCTCCCGAGATTCATCCAGGTCAGCTCACCGTTCTGCACGCAGTCACGGGCGGCGCGTCGGACAGCGCGCACTTCCGCTGGTTCGTGTGTGCGCGCGCCGAGGCTTCGGCGACGTTCACCGCGCAGAGCACGTTCGGTCAGACCGAGGACGACGAGGGGTGCTTCGGCGATGCGGCCGTGCAGCTCGGCCCGGTGTCCGAAGGACCGGAGTATCTGTTCAGCGTTCCCGTCAACGTGTTCGACAACCTCGCTGCGCTGCGTGCGATCTACGGCGCAAGTCTGTCGCTCGCATCGTTGCAGCGGATCATCGCCATCGCGGGCATCCCCGTGACGATCGCGGTGGAGATGACCGACGGGAACACGGTCGTGCGCGCCATCAAACGCGTGATCGTCTCGAGTGCGCCCGTTCCGAACACGAACCCGCCGCCGCCTTCGTTCCGATTCGGTGTACGTGCCGACGGCGGCATGGGTGGCGTGCACGTCGCGGGGAGCCCGAACGATCCCGAAACGTGCGCCGCGGACAATCGCAGAGCGATCACGGTGCACACGAATCAGGTCGTGCAGATCGCGCCCGACGCGGACTTCGACACGTGGCTCGAACCGTACTCGACCATCGATTCGAGCGGCGGCATCCAGAACACCGTGGAGGTCGCGTACTACTCGTTCTTCGCGACGAACGGATCGTGGGACGACGATCGCACGCGCTCACCGATCCAGAACACGATCTGGCACGCGCCGGCGCGGGCGGGGACATCGACGCTGTGGATCGTCGTGCGCGACGGGCGCGGCGGAACGTCGGCGTGCCGGTTGAGTGTGAACGTGATGTGAGGGCTGTGAGTGAGGTGGAGGTCACCGCGTCGGCAAGGGGTGCTCGCCGGGAATCGCATTCACGGTGAACTTGTCGAACCACGCAGTGGACCGATGGCGTCC
>CBIHQZ010000773.1:0-4036 GCA_966212315.1 uncultured Myxococcales bacterium | reverse complement strand
CGAAGACGGTCGCTATCACGGGATGGGCACGACCGCGGTGGCCGCGCGCTTCTCGCCGAACAATCAGCGCGTGTACATCGCGCACGTGGGCGACAGCCGTTGTTACCGGTTGCGCGAGGGGAAGCTTCGCCAGATCACGAAGGACCACACGCTCGGCTCGCTCGGCGTGCGCGGTCCCACGGCGGGGAAGCTGGTTCGCGCGGTGGGGACCGAGCTGAAGGTCGAAGTCGACGTGACGACCGATGCGCCGGAAGCGGGCGACTACTACGTGCTCTGCTCGGACGGACTGAGCCGCATGGTGCCGAACGCGCGCATCGAAGAGATTCTGCTCGGCGCGAAGGACCTCGATCGCGCGGTCGGCGAGTTGATCGCGGCTGCGAACGATGCGGGCGGGCGCGACAACATCACGGTGATCCTGGTGCGAGTCGACGAGGCGTAGCCTCACCCCCGCTGCCGCGCGCCCCTCTCCGGCGTCGCGCCACGATTTGCCGCGTGGCGCCGCGCGACTTTCGGAGAGGGGAACGCGAGCCAGCGGTGACAGTGAGGGGGAGAGGTCTGCGATCGCGGGGGATTGTTCGACACATCCTGAGGCTCAATGCATCGGCTTGCGGCGCTCGAGTCGCAACACGCGGTGCACCCACGCGGGTGCCCACCAGTTCAGATCGCCGAACAGTCGCATCGTCGACGGCACGATCAACACGCGCACCAGCGTCGCATCGAGCGCGACAGCGAGCGCCATCCCGACGCCGACGGCCTTCATGAAGACGATTTCGGCCAGCGAGAACGCCGCGAAGACCGCGACCATGATGGCAGCCGCACTCGTGATCAATCGGCCGCTGCGTTCGAGCCCTTCGGCCACCGACTTCGTGTTGTCGCCGGTGCGGAGATATTCCTCCTGCATGCGTGTCAGCAGCAGCACCTCGTAGTCCATCGAGAGGCCGAACACCGCGCAGAACAAGATCACCGGCAGTGAGGGCTCGACGGGTACGGGGCTGAACCGCAACACGCTCGAGAGATGCCCTTCCTGGAAGATCCACACGAGCGCACCGAACGACCCGGTGATCGAGAGGAGATTCATGATCACGGCCTTGATCGGCAGGAGCACCGAGCCGAGCAAGAGGAAGAGCACGAGGTACGTCGCGATCACGACGAACGTGAGCGCGCGCGGCGTGTGATGAACGATGTAATCGATCGAGTCGACGTCGTTGGCGGTCCATCCCGTGACCAGTGTCTCGCCGTCGCCGACCCGGCGCTGGCGGCGGATCTCTCGCACGATCGCGCGTGCTTCGTCGCTGGTCGCCCCCGCGTTCGTTCGCACCGACAGCACGACGATGTGATCCCCCACGCTCTCGCGGATCGCGCGGATGAGCGCCGGCGGATACATCATCTCGGGAAGCAGGAAGAGGTTCACCACGTCGTCGCGCGACATCCGCGGGTCGAGATCGACGACGCTCTCCACCGCGGTGACGCCGTGGATCTGTCGCAGCCGGCGTCCGAAGTCGAAGAGGTCGGCGACGCGATCGGGGGTGAGCACCGGCGTGTTCGGGTACCGCACCACCACGGCGATGCGGGTGGCCACCTGGTCGGGGAACTCGCTGCGAAGCGTTTCGAATCCGCGTCGCGCTTCGGCGGTGCGCGGGAGTGACGTGATGTCCGCGCTCGACATGCGGAGGTTCAAGAACGGCGCGCCGAAGAGCAGCAACAGCGCGAGGGTCGGAATCAGTACGGTGACCGGTCGCTTCATCACCCACGTGGCGATCGCGTGCCAGAAACCCTCGCCTTGAGGCATCTCGAACGGGAGCTTCCCGAGGTTGATCCGCTTGCCGAGAACGCTGAGCAGCGCTGGCAGGAACGTGAGCGCGTAGAGCACCGCGAGGGCGACGACGACCGAGCCCGCCATGCCGATCGCGCTGAGGTAGGTGCCCCAATAGAACAGCAGCCCGGCGAGGCCGATCGCGACCGCGAGACCCGAGAACGCCACGGCACGCCCGGCGGTGGCCACGGCTTTGGCGACCGCGTCGGGGACGTCGGCGCCCGTGTCGAGTTCGTCGCGGTACCGCGAGACGATGAACAGCGAGTAGTCGATCGCGACGCCTGTGCCGATGAGCGTGACGATGTTCATCGCGTACTGCGCGACGTCGAGATGGCGCGAAAGGAACAGCACCGCCGCGACGCCGCCGATGACCGCGAGCCCGCCCACGCCGACCGGCACGGCGGACGCGACAAGGGTTCCGAACACCGCGAGGAGCACGATGATCGAGAGGGGAATGGTGACGAGTTCGGAACGGCGCAGATCGCGCTCGAGGATGTGATCGAGGTCGGATTTGTACGCGAGGCTTCCGGTGAACGTGATGTCGAACGGACCGGGATGAATCGACGCGCGGACGGCGCCGTACTGATGCGCGGCTTCCTTGAATTCGGCCGCCATGCCGACGATCGCGAGAGCCCGATGCCCGCTGCGTCCGAGCAACGCTTCGTCGAAGGGCGACGGCAAGTCGGCCGGGATGCGCACCGATTGAATGCGGCGATCGTGTTCGAGCGGCGCGAGCGCGGCGCGCATCGCGTCGACGAACGCCGGGTCGTGCGCTTCGAGCGTCGGGTGATGGAAGATCACCGTGAACGACGAGCCACCCGGCTGATGGAGTTCCTGCGAGATCAGGTGGACCGCGCGGCCCGACTCGGTTCCGGGGATCGTACCCGTCGTGAGTTTTCCGCCGCGGACGAGAACGAGCACGCTCAGGACGAGCGCAATCGCGCTCGCGAACAACGTCGGCCATCGCCAGCGGTAGACCCATCGGCCCCACGCTTCGAACATGCGGTCTCCTGCCTCCTACGCGAAAACGCTCGCGAACATCCGCCGATGGGTGTCGCGAGGCAAGAAAATCACGGACGAAATACGGGCAAACCGGCCCCTCGGGGCGCGGTCACCGAACCGCATCGCTGCGTCGTGTGCGTGGCGGTTGAACCCGCGTTCCGTTCGCGGTAGCCCCGCGCTGCACCCGCATGACCATCGAAACCCGATCCGAGCCCCTCGGCGCAGTCCTCGTCGCGGTTCAACTTCCAGGCGTCAGTGACGAAGAGTTCGAAGGATCCGTCGCCGAACTCGAACGGCTCGTCCACACACTCGGCCACCCGGTGGTGGGTCGCGTGACCCAGCGCCGCAGCGGGCTGGCCGCGAGCGCGGTGCTGGGCGAGGGGAAACTCGCGGAACTGGCGGCGTTCACCGGAGGTACCGGGTTGATCCCGTCGGCCGCGCCCGAGCGCAAAGACAAGGCGCGCATCAAGCGCGAGGGCGGTGACGAGGCGCTCGACGACGGCGACGCGTTCGACGAGGACATCGAAGAAGAGACGCCGGGTGCGCCGCGCATGGTGCTCGCGAAGAAAGCCGGCATCGTCGTGGTCGATCACGAGATCACCCCGAGTCAGGCGCGCAATCTCGAACGCGCGACCGGCGCCGAAGTGCGAGATCGCACCGGGGTCATCGTCGAGATCTTTCATCGTCACGCGCACAGTCGCGAGGCGAAGCTGCAGGTCGAGATCGCGCGGCTGACCTACCTCGCGCCGCGGATGCGCGAGACAGGCGGTGGCGATCGGCAGCGCGGCGGCATCGGCGGCAAGGGGGCGGGCGAGAGCGCGCTCGAACTCGATCGCCGCAAGATTCGCGATCGGATCGCCGAACTGCGGGCCGAACTCGCGGCGAGTCAGAAGGCGCAAGAGACGCGGCGCGCGCGGCGTCGCGATGCACGGCGCGTGGCGCTGGTCGGGTACACGAACGCCGGGAAGTCGTCGCTGATGCGTGCGCTCACCGCGAGTGAGGTGCTCGTTGCCGACAAGCTGTTCGCGACGCTCGACACCACCGTGCGCGCACTGCAACCCGAAACCCGTCCCCGCGTACTCGTGTCGGACACCGTCGGGTTCATCAAGAAGCTGCCGCACGACCTGGTGGCTTCGTTTCGATCGACCCTCGACGAAGCACTCGAAGCGTCGTTGCTGCTCTACGTAGTCGACGCGAGCGACCCGACGTTTCGTGCCCAAC
>CBIHQZ010000772.1:0-4037 GCA_966212315.1 uncultured Myxococcales bacterium | reverse complement strand
CCCTTCGCGAGGCGTTCGCCCGGCTCCATCACAGCGCTGCCGTCGACGGTGACCTTGCCGCTGGTGATCAGCTTCTTCGCCGCGTTCCACGCGAGGCCCGTCGCCTTGCGCACGAAACTTCCTACCGCTGCGCCGTCATCCGCCGACTCGATGACATGTTCTGTTCGACCCGTCGTGTTCGTCATTCGCGTTCGCGGCGATGGTACACTCCGCGCCGAGCGCGCTGCCCATGAAGATCTGCCCGACTTGCGGACTCCGATATCCCAATGACGCCACCAATTGCTTCGTCGATCGCGCGAAGCTCGAGGAGGCGCCCGATCCCTTCATCGGTCAGCTCTTGAAAGGGCAGTACCGCGTCGAAGGTCAGATCGGCGAAGGCGGCATGGCCACGGTCTACCGTGCGCGCCACACGCTTCAGGACAACCCCGTCGCGATCAAGATCTTCCGCAAGGAACTCGCGCGCGATCCGAAGCTGCGCGAACGCTTCCGTCGCGAAGCCACGAGCACCTCGCGGCTCGCGCACCCGAACATCATCGAGATCCTCGACTCGGGTGAAGCCGAGGACGGCTCGCCGTTCCTCGTGATGGAGATGCTCGTCGGTGAATCGCTGGAAGGGCTGCTCTCGCGCGGTCGACTCCCGCTGCCGCGCGCGGTCGACATCGTGTTGCAGGTGCTCGGCGCACTCGCACGCGCGCACGATTTCCAAGTCATCCATCGCGACCTGAAGCCCGACAACTTGTTCGTCTGTCGCGCCAAGGACGGGTCGGATCACATCAAGATCCTCGACTTCGGCATCGCGCGATCGATGCACGACCCGCGTCTCACCGGGACCGGCGAAGTCTTCGGAACGCCGCAATACATGGCGCCCGAGCGCATCACGTCGATCGATGCCGGACCCGCGGCCGACCTCTACGCGATGGGCGTGATTCTGTACGAAGTCGCCTCGGGCAAACTTCCATTCGAAGCCGACGACATCACCGGCTATCTCCTCAAGCACTTGCGCGACACGCCTCCCTCGCCGCGCTCGGTGAACCCCGAGATCCCGCAGGCACTCGAGACCCTGATTCTCAAGCTGCTCGAGAAAGATCCCGCGAAGCGCCCGGTCGACGCTCACGCCGTCGTGAAGGAACTCACCGCGATCGCTGCGACGATGCCGCGACCGAAGCCAGCGCCGGTCGTTCCCGAAGCGGTGCCGACGCCCTACGACGGCGTGAAGCGCCCAGCGGCCGGGACGCTCGCGCCCGCGACGCTCGAACGCTGGGAGCGACGCATGATGATCTTCGGCCAGATGCTCTCGCGCGTGCAGCCGCCGCGTCCCGAGCACACGAAGCTGCTCGACGGTGTGCGCAACACGCTCGCTTCGATGAACGAGGTTCGTCAGCGATCGATGCGCGAACAGATGAAGCTCGAGTCGGTGAGTGCCCGCGCGAAGGATGCGCAGACACGCTTCGGTCGTGCGATGGACGCTCTCGGCGTCGACCTTTCGCGCGCGCGTGAAGAATCGCAGCGAGCCAAGGATCTCGAGCGACAGTACGCCGAACACCTGAAGCACGGCTCGGGTCCGTTCTCGCAGGTGCACGCGAAGATCCTCGCGTCGCCGCCGGTGCCCTCGCAGGAACTGCTCGGTCTCTATCGCGCCGCCGCGCAGGCCATCGAGCAGGCACTGTCGGCGACGACCGAACACGGACGCGCCACTGCGTATCTGCAGGCGAAGGAACGCGAGGTCACCGACACCGAGTTCCAGATCCAGGAACTGCGCGCGCAGCTCGATCGTCTCTCGCAGACTGCCGAAGAAGAGAAAGGCCTGATCCAGAAACAGGTCGAAGTGCTCGGCATCGAGATGGCGAAGATCGAGAAGTCGGTGATCAGCGACGCGAGCACGTTGGCGAACGCGCTGCGTGGACGTCCCGAGTTGCGGGAGCTTTTCGCCGAACTCGAAGCCGACGCGGCCTAGCCCGCACTCTCTCCCCTCGGCCGAGTCGGTCGAACGTCCGATGCGCTGCGTCGGAAGCACGATTCCATCGCGTAGCAATCCCGGTACGATCGCATGGTGAATTTCCGTGCTCTGTTCGTTCTTGGCTTGGTTTGGGTCGTCGGATGCCAGGCCTACGATCGAGCGCGTTACGCAACGCTGACCGACGGCGGCGACGCGGACGTTCGTGCCCTCGATGCAGCCGACGCGTCGATGGTGAACGACGCCAATGACCGCGCGCCCATGGTCGACGCCGCGCGGTGCCAGGCGGACTCGGATTGTACCGGGAGCGCCGAAGGTGCCGTGTGCGACGTTGCCTCCGGACGCTGCGGACAATGCACGACCGCGCGCGATTCGTGCCCATCGGGCCAGGCGTGCGACGCGACGACCCTGCGCTGCATGACGAGCTGTCAGACCGACGACCAGTGCCCGTCGACCGCGCCGCGCTGTGAGCCGTCCACTCACCGATGCGTGCGATGCCTCGACGCCGCCGAATGCGGACCGGGGAACACGTGCGCGTCGAATCGATGCGTCGCTTCGTGCGACGGCATGCACGCCTGCGCGAGCGGCACCTGTTGCGGCGGCGCGTGCCTCGACACACGAAACGACACCGCGAACTGCGGCGGATGCGGACTCGCGTGCGCGTTCGCCAATGCGGGCGCGAGCTGCGTGCAGGGCGCGTGCGTGCTCGGCGCGTGCAGCAGCGGATTCGCGAACTGCGACGGCAACTCGACCAACGGATGCGAAGTCGACATCGCGCGCGATCCGGCCCATTGCGGAACGTGCACCAACACGTGCACTGCGGGATTCAATGCCACGCCGTCGTGCGCCAGTGGTTCGTGCGGCATCGCGTGCAATCCCGGTTTCGACAACTGCGACGGCAACGCCTCGAACGGATGCGAAGCGTCGCTCACATCGCCCTCGTCGTGTGGCGGCTGCATGGCGTGTCCATCCGCACAGCCGCTCTGCACGAGCGACGGATCGGGTGCGCACTGCACGAGTGGTTGCGCAACGGGACAAACCCTGTGCGGTGGTTCGTGCGCGACGCTCGCGAGCGATCCCAACAACTGCGGTACGTGTGGAACGATCTGTCGCGGCGCGACGAACGCCGTCGGCGTGTGCAACGCCAGCGTGTGCGCGGTGCAATGCGTGGCGGGCTATGGCGATTGCGACGGTACCTTCGCGAACGGGTGCGAGACGTCCGTCACGACGCTCGCCAACTGCGGCGGATGCGGCACGGGGTGCACCCTTCCGAATGCAACGGGCACGACCTGCGCGACCGGCACGTGTACGGCCGTCACCTGCGCAGGCGGATTCGGCGACTGCGACTCGATCGCATCGAACGGGTGCGAGACCGACGTGCGCACCGCAGTCGCTCATTGCGGCGCGTGTGGAAGCGCCTGCGTCGTGCCTGCGAACGCGGCAGCGACGTGCACCGCCGGGGCCTGCGGATTCACGTGCAACCGCGGGTTCGCCGACTGCGATGGCAACGCAGCGAACGGCTGCGAAGCCGACCTCGACGGCGATCCGATGCACTGCGGTGGCTGCGCGAACGTGTGCACCGTCGCGAACGCAACGGCAGCTTGTTCGAGCGGCGTTTGTGAGATCGGCAGCTGCAATGCGCGCTTCGCCGACTGCGACACGATGGCCACCAACGGTTGCGAGACGAACCTCGACACGTCGGCGGCATCATGCGGCGCGTGTGGAAGGGCCTGCGCGAGCCCGAACACGTGCACCGGGGGTACGTGCCAGTGCATCGCGCCGGCGATGACATGCGGCGCGGCCTGCATCGCAACGAACAGCGATCCCGCGAACTGCGGCGCGTGTGGCACGGCGTGTCCTGCGCTCCCGAACGCGGCGCCAGGATGCGCGGGCGGCGCTTGCGGCGTCGGGACGTGTCAGACCGGATGGGGGAACTGCAACGGCCTCGCCCCGGACGGATGTGAGTTCGACGTCAGCGCCGACAACACGCGTTGCGGATCGTGTTCGCGCACGTGCACGTCGTCACAGACATGCCGGAACTCGCTGTGTGGAACGAACGTCGCGGGCGACCGCTGCGTCAACC
>CBIHQZ010000771.1:0-4039 GCA_966212315.1 uncultured Myxococcales bacterium | reverse complement strand
CGAGATCCGCGTCGGTCGCGGCGCCAAGGACAACGACGCGCTCACCACGAAGCACGCGCGCCCGCACGATCTCTGGCTCCACGCGAAGGGCGTTCCAGGTGCGCACGTGGTGGTGCCGCTCGCGAAGGGCGAAAGCTGCCCGCCCGATGTGCTGGTCGATGCCGCGACCCTCGCGGTGCACCACAGCGATGCGCGCGGCGAGACCGTCACCGAAGTGAGCTACGTCGAGCGGCGTTTCGTGCGCAAGCCGCGCGGCGCGCCACCCGGGAAGGTGGCGCTCGAACGGGAGAAGGTGATCGTGGTGCGGGTGGAAAAGGCGCGACTGGAGCGATTGCTCGCGTCGATCGCCGGGTGACGCGAGCTACTCGCTCTGCACGACCGCGACGCGCAGTTCCGCGAGTTGCGCCGGCATCACGGTTCCCGGGGCGCCCGTCATCAGATCGGTCCCCTTCTGCGTCTTCGGATAGGCGACGACGTCACGCAACGACTCGGCGCCGGTGAGCAACATCACGAGACGGTCCATACCGATCGCGATGCCACCGTGCGGCGGCGCGCCGAACTTGAGCGCATCGAGCAGGAAGCCGAACTTCTGCCGCGCTTCGGCTTCGTCGATGCCGAGCGCTGCGAACACGCGCTTCTGCACGTCGGGATCGTGGAGACGGATCGAGCCGCCGCCGATCTCGAAGCCGTTCAGCACCACGTCGTAGCGGTAACAGAGCACGCGGCCCGGGTCTTTTTCGAGCAGGTCCACGCAGTCGTCGTGCGGACGCGTGAAGGCATGGTGCGCGGCCGCCCAGCGCTTCGCTTCGTCGTCGTACTCGAACAGCGGCGGGTCGATGACCCATAGGAACTCGAACAGGTTGTTCGTCGTGCCGAACTCGGGAATCAATCCGAGTTTCTTCGCGATATGCAAACGGAGATTCGCCATCACCGTGTGCACGTGCGACTCGCGACCGAACTGGAACAGGATCAGGTCGCCGGCCTTCGCGCCGGTCGCCTTGTTGATCGCCTCGCGGAACTCCGCGGTGATGGTTTTCGCGAACGGGCTCTGCGTCCACGTGCCGTCCTCGGCGAGCTTCGCGCGCGCGAGGCCCTTGGCGCCCATCGACTTCACGAAGTCTTCGAGCTTGTCGGTGTCCGCGCGCGAAAGACCCTTCTTCTCGGGCCCGCCGTCGCCCGGCACCACCATCGCCTTCACGATGTGCTGCGGAAGATCGCGACGATCCTGACCGTTCGCGAAGCGCTCCGCGATCTCCGCGAGGAACGGCACGCCGCCGCCCTTGTGCTCGATCGTGAGTTCGGTGAGATCCGTGTGCTCCATTCCGAAGCGTAGGTCGGGCTTGTCGTTGCCGAAGCGGCGCATCGACTCGGCGAACTTCATCCGCGGGAATTTCTTCTCGGGATACTTCTTCGTGAGATCGATCCCGAGCACGTCGTTCCAGATCTTGAAGATCAGGCCTTCGATGACCGTGAAGATGTCGTCTTGCACGCAGAACGACATTTCCACGTCGATCTGCGTGAACTCCGGCTGACGATCGAGTCGCAGATCTTCGTCGCGCCAGCAGCGCGCGATCTGGAAGTAGCGGTCGTACCCCGCGACCATGAAGAGCTGCTTGAACAGCTGCGGGCTCTCCGCGAGCGCGTAGAACTTCCCCTGCGCCATGCGCGACGGCACCAGGAAGTTGCGCGCGCCGCCGGGCGTGTATTTCACCAGCGACGGGGTCTCGAGTTCGAGGAAGCCCGTGTCGCTCAGGTAATTGCGCGTGAGCCGATTGATCTCGTGCCGCGTGCGAAAGATCTTCTGCAGCTTCGGACGACGCAGATCGAGATAGCGATACTCGAGCCGCTTTTCCTCGCCGGTGTCGATGTTGTCGGCGACCTCGAAGGGCGGCGTCTCTGCGCGATTGAAGATGATCGACTCGTCCACCATCACCTCGATGGCGCCGGTCGGGATCTTCGGGTTGCGCATCGTGCCGCGGTCGCGCACGCGCCCGCGAATGCCGATCACCCACTCGCGACGAAGCTGCTCGGCGATCTTGTGGTTCTCCGGCGAGGCTTCGCGGTCGAACACGATCTGCGTGATGCCGTCGCGATCGCGAAGGTCGACGAAGATCGCGCCACCCTGATCGCGGGCGCTCTGCACCCAGCCGAACAGCACGACCGTCTTGCCGATGTCACCCTCACGCAACTGCCCGCACGAATGCGTTCGTTTGATTTCTTCGAGAAACTTCGCCACGAGACCTCACCTCCGAAGGGGTCGGAGACTACACGATCCGATCGCGTGATAGCGCGCTGCGTTGTGGATCACTGCGCGGTTGCGGTGAAGACCTTCTCGAACTCGCGCACTGCTCGTTCGGCGAGTTGCTCCACGCTCGGAGTCTTCTCTGCACCGATGATGTTCGCGAGCGTCGTCACGGGATGCTCTCTGATCCCGCACGGCACGATGAGATCGAAGTGCTGGAGGTTCGTCGTCGCGTTGAACGCGAAGCCGTGCATCGTGACCCAGCGCGAGAGCCGCACGCCGATCGCACCGATTTTCGCCGGCCGTTTTGCGTGTTCGGCATCGACCCACGGATCGAACGGCGCCGCGAGATCGACCCACGCACCGATCATCTTCGGGTTCTCGCCCGCCCCCACGCCGAACTGACCGGCGAGCCCCGCCATCACGCGCGCCAGATCGCGCACGTACTTCCGCACGTCGCAGCGATCGGGTTTCAAGTCGAAGATCGGATACGCCACCAGCTGACCGGGGCCGTGATAGGTCACGTCGCCGCCGCGTCCGGTGTCGTGCACGGTCACACCCTGCGCCGCCAGCATCTCGTCCGACGCGACGATGTTCTCCCGATGCGCGCCGCGACCGAGCGTGATGACCGGTTCGTGCTCGAGCAGCAGCAGCGTGTCGCCGATTTCGCCGCGGATGCGTTGCTCCATCAAGTCGCGCTGCAGTGCATGGGTCGGCTCGTAGGCCACGCGGCCGAGCCAGCGAACGGAGATCGTGCGGCGCGGCGGGCTTTCGTGCGGCGAGAGCGTCATGACGCCGGGAGCATTGGGGCGCGTGTCACGCAGTGGCAAGCATTCACGATGTGGTGACGTAGACTTCGGGGAACTTTCACGCCGCTGGTTCGTCTCATCGCTTCACGACCGCCATGAAAGACCGACGCACGCCTCGCATCTGCTCCCTGGTCGCCGCCGTCGCACTCGCGGGGAGCGTGATGTTCGCCGCGCCGCGCGCGCAGGCGCAGACCGCGGATGCCTCGCTGCGTGTGCTCACCATCATTCAGCGCATCCAGCAGAACCTCCGCAGCTCGACCTACCGCCACGTGCTCCACGTCGACGAACGCGTCGGGCTCTACGACTTCGATTGCTCGGCGATGGCCTCATGGATTCTCGCGCGCTCAGCGCCGCGGGCGCTGGCGACGGTGGGTGGTGCGCGTCCGCTCGCTGTCGATTTCTACCGCACGATCTTGCGCGCACCGGCGAACCGACCGCGTGCAGGATGGCAACGCGTCGCGCGCATCGCAGACGCGCATCCCGGCGATGTGCTCGCGTGGCAGCGACCGCGTTGGTTTCCGTCGCACAACACCGGGCATGTCGCGTTCGTCATCGGCGAGCCGGTGCCATTCGAGAACGGCGTGCTCATTCGCATCGCGGACGCGAGTTCGTACAACCACGAGGAAGACAGCCGCGCGGGGGGCACGGGCTTCGGCACCGGGATCATTCTCGTCACGGTCGATCCCGCGACCGGCGAGGGGACGGGCTACGGATGGTTCGGGCGGATGTCGGGCGAGTGGATCGTGCCGACGCCGGTGGTGATCGGGCGACCGAGTCGGTGACGGGACCTCACCCCAGCTGCCGCTCGCCCGTTCAGCGCGGGGCCCGGCGGCTGAATGAAGCCACGGCAACACCTCCGAAACCTCACCGTCGTGAGGCTCGCGATGTCGCATCGAACACACCGGTGGTCTGTTCCGGAGAGATCGAAGGCAATTCGCAGTCACCGCGAGCTTCGCGCAGGCGAAGCTTAGGAGTCGTTGCCGCGGGT
>CBIHQZ010000770.1:0-4040 GCA_966212315.1 uncultured Myxococcales bacterium | reverse complement strand
GCCTGGCGCGCGCCGCGGCGCGGGACCGAATGCCGGTGAATTGCGTGGTGGGCAACTCTCAGGGCGAACGGGTGATGCGATCTCGACGGCGCTGCACTAGCGCGCTTCGATGCGGAACGTCATCGACCCGGGCGAGTACGAAGTTCCCGAGCACGGTCCGCACGTGATGGTCTTCTGGCCATTCAGGAAGTCAGCCTCGGTGAAGGTCACCGTGCCTGCGCACACCGTGTCGTTCGACGTCACGTCGACGTCCTCGAGCGCGACGTCGATCCCGCCGAGCAACGACGACACACCGATCGGAGGCGACGCGTTCATCGCCGACCAGGTCGCGTTCAACGTGTCGTCCACAGCCGGCGTGCAGTACCACTGACCCGACACCTGTTCGCACACGCGTGGGTCCGGAAGCCCGCCCGGAACGTCCCACGACGAGTCCGTGCAATCGCGCATGCCGACCGTCGCGCGCACTGCAACGATCACCCACTGCGAGGCGGGGTCGAGCTGGCAACTCGTTCCCTGACAGCGATACCCCGCGCTGCACGACGATGCGCAGCCCGACGACACCGGCACGCACGTCCCGCCCGCGCACGTGTTCCCCGCACTGCAGCCGCACGCTTGCCCGCATCCGTCGTCGCCGCCGCAGGTCACGCCGTCGCAGAAGCGCGTGCAGCCGCCGTCGCTGGCACTTCCGCATCCCGCGCATGCGCCGACGAATCCCGTGCCGCTCGCGTTGCACGTCTGCGAACCCATCGCGCCGCTCGAACACACGCACGTGACGGTTTGATTCGGTGTGCAGCCACCCGCCGCCGGGGCGCAGCCGCTGGCGAATAATGCGAGAGCAAACACGATCACGCACAGGGCGAGTGCCTTTCGGATCCGAGGCATCATGGCAGCACCGCCGCGACGACCGCTTCGCCGCTCGAGAACACCCCGCGCTCTTTCACCACGATCGTGAGCGCGCCGTGCGCGACCGCCTCGGGAACTTCGAATCCCGCCACGCCTTGCACCTGCACCCCGGGCTGAAGTTCGGGAAGCGGCTGCGCATGCCCGCCCGCCATCATCATCGCGGTCTCGACACGACTCGACGGACGGAACGTCCGCCCCTGTGCATCGCGCAATTCGAGCGGCGAGCCCGCGCCGACGTGCGACTCGTTGCCTTCGTTTCGCTCGGCGTACGGAATGGTCACGAACACCGCCCCCGGGTTCGCGCTCTCGCCGAACATCTGGTTACCGATGCGTTGCCGCACGACCGGCTGCCCGACGCTGTACGAGAAGTCACCCAGCCGGAACGACTCGTCCACCCGATGCGAAGCGACCGCGTTCGTGCCGGACGTCCCGGACGACGACATCGCCGCGGATGAACTCCCCGCGTTGCCCGCCTCCCCGCCCTTCTTGCCGAACACGGCCGCGAGCACAACCAGCAGCCCGAAACCGATCAACCCATACTTGAACAACTTGCCCATCGCGCTCTCCTCGCCGCGCTCGTCGGCGGCGCGTGAAAGACGCTCGCGAGGGAGGTCTTCTGACAGCGTGGTCACATTGCGTGAACGGTGAGCGCGATGCCCGCCGCGTGGACGCCGTCGCTCCACGGCGTGACCTGCCAGCGTGCGGATGCCGGCGCATCGGGAACGACGTGCGCGTTTGCGGCCAGTGAGCCGCCGACGAGCGTGAGAATCAGGCCGGTGGTCTGCAACGCCGAGGCGACGAAGCCCGCCGCGGAGAACGCGAGGTAGGCACCCGGTGGCATGCCGCAGAGCGATGGTCCGCACGAGAAGACCGCGATGGGCATTCCGACGAGCGGCGCGAAGCTCCATGCGAGTGGCATCTGCGCGTTGCCCGCGGCGGCGCCGTACAAGCCGAACGATACGGCCGGGAGCACGCCCATGAAGAGCAGCAGGCCTCCGGCGCCCAATAGCGTCCCGCCACGGTTCACCACGTGATGGCCCGCGGGAACCGGACCACCCGAGTAGGGAACGATCGTTCGTCGCGCCATGCGCGCGCGGTCTTCCTCGACGGCGCGGGCGATGCGCTCCGCCGGCGATTCCTCGGCGGGTGAAACAGAGACGCAATCGTCACCGTGCGCCACGAGGTCCGCGGGGCAGGTCGGTGGATCGGTGCAGCGATCGTGCTCCGCGTCCCACGACTGCGCGGGCCAGCAGCAGCGACCGGCGGTGCGGGCGGTGACGACGCGGCCGCCGGGGCATTGCGTTTCGTGTGGTGCCGTCTGCGCGCAGGCGAGCGCGGGCGTCAGTGCCAGTGCGAGTGATGTCGCGGAAGCGAACGTCGCGAACAGGATCGATGGGTGGGTGTTCATGGTGTGCCGCGCGGTAGACGCTCGGCACGGAGCAGGACTGACAGTGCGCGCGCGGTACGAGTTCGTCGCGACCGCTCGCGTCCGTGACGCGCACCGCGCGCCGGCCTCGAGAATCGGTCAGGGCACCGTGACCCGGGTCGACGCCCACGCCGGGTTGTCGCTCCAGAGCTGGTCGATCCAGTTGAGCGAACTGGCCGCGAGGGCAGGATCGTTCTCGATGACGTGACAGCGATGCGCTACGGGGTCGCAATCGGCCTCGTCGACGATGTACGTCGCCGCGTTCGGATCGCCCGCGAGACTCGCGGAGAACGCATCGATGGCGGCGGAGTAATCGGCAGGGGTCGCGTAGTGGTAGCGCGCCGAAATCGTGGTGTCGTACGCGTAGAGAAGGAACCCGAACCGGCTCGATGGCTGCAGCGCTCGAGCCGACGCATAGACCGCTGCGTACGACTCGCAAGGGCTCGCGCAATTCGTCGGCGGCACGTAGCCCCACACAAGGAGTGATCCGTTCCGCGTCGCATTCGGACCGAGGATCGGCGGGCCCGAGTCGTCGACCGCATCGACGCGTACGCCGAACGCATGCGCGACCGCGTCGTACGAGAGGATCGTTCCGAAGCCACCGGCGCTCACCCCTGAGAGGTACACCCGCCGCAGACCCGGAAACGTGGGGACCAGCCGCTCGAGGAAGATCTGCAGATCACGCGCGCCCCAGAACCACGTAGGCCGGGTCGTTCCGTCGACGGTGAAGTCGACCTCCCTCGAGCCCGCGTGCAGATCGCCGGTGCAGTAGGGGACGAACACCATGTTCGCAGCGCGCAACGGGTTGCCCGTGTTGCCGCGATCGAGCACGGGATAGTTCGGCGTGCCGTATTGCGCGAACTCCGCGGCGCCGAAGCCGTCGAGGAACACGGCACTCGGATCCGCGCCCCAGCACGACTGCCCGCTGCTGCACTCGCCGCCACCTTGGAGGTAGAGCACGAGATCGGTCGCGCCCGCGTGCGGGTTGATCGCGATGCCGGTCGGCGATCCGTCGGCGCACTTCGAATCGGGGAAGTCGATCCAGGTCCATTGGTCGTTGGGCGCCGAGATCGGTGCTGCATCGGCGGTCGCGTCGCTCATCGTCGTCACGTCGGCGGACGATCCGTCGGTGGTGGCGTCGCTCGCGGTCGTCACGTCGATGGCGGCATCGCTCATGGTGGTCACGTCGGGCCCCGCATCGCTCGTGGTGGTGACCTCGAGCGTCGCATCGCCGGCGTTGGTTCCGGGACCTCCGCACCCGAGCGTGATCGTGAACGTGATGAGCGCAAGGCATGTGAGGGATCGCATCTGGCGACCGTATCGTTGCGGGTCTGCGCGTCAACTCACGGTGGCCCCTCATGCGCTCGCGATCGCTACGGAGAGCGGCGCCGATGCGGATATTGCCGCCGACGCCGAACTCGACGAATGGAGACTCCGGATACCAGGCTGGCGAGGAACCTGTCGCTACGCCCCGAGCATCGCGTCGACCGTCGCTGCCGTCACTGCGCGCTCCAGCCATGCATCGAGCGCCGCGAGATCCATGCACGACTCGATGCGCGCACGTTGTGCCGCGGAGACGTCGAGCCGACGCGCCGCGAGGACCTGCAACAAAGCCCTCGCCCTGCCGCGTGCCTCGCCCCGTGCCTCGCCCTCCGCCTCGAGCAGGTCGGCGATCTCACCGAGCAGCGGGCGGAACTTCGCGATGTACTGC
>CBIHQZ010000769.1:0-4044 GCA_966212315.1 uncultured Myxococcales bacterium | reverse complement strand
AGCCGCCGGGCCCAACGCAGCGCGAGGACACATTCGTGACCAATGCTCAGGCGGCCGCGGGGGTGAGGTCACGCGAGCAACGCGCCTAGATCTCGCGAAACCCGCCGTCGACCCAGCGCGAGGCGCTGGCCGCGGTGAACTTGAAGTCCGGTCGCACACGGATCTTCGCGATCACCTCGCCCGCTTCGTCGAACGCACTCAAGTTGCCGTGCGGATCGTCTTCGTCGGGCACGATGTCGAGATCGACACGCACCCGCGCACCGTCCGCCGCAGTCACCGTCGCGCTCTTGTGAAGCATCGCGCGTCGCTGCTGCGCATGACGCTGCAGGACCTCGGTCGCAGTCTTCACCAGCGTGTGAAACGCGTTCACGTCGAGCGGCTTCGGATTCTTCTTGTCGCGTCCCATCGTCCACGGGCCGACGAGCGCGGGCTCCGAATCGCCCACACGGGTCATCTCGACCGCCCATCCGTCGTCGTCGATGTTCTTGACGACCTTCGCGATCCAGCCGTCCTGTCGCCACAGGCGATCGGAATGCTCGGTGTCGGACGTCGGGGTTTCGGCAGAGTCTTCGCGCGTACTCATGATCCGATGTTCAGTACCACTTCGCGGAGCGCGGGTGGGCTGAATCGCGCGCGTGATCAGTCCGAACGAATCGTGCGCGAGCGGATCTGCGAGAGACCCTGATCGACCCACACCACGCCGAAGAGTCCGTTGCCGCCGAACGCCGCGGACGGCAGATGGCGCGGCCCGGTGCCCATGACGGTGTTCCCGGCGCCCGCGCTCACTTCGAAGTCAGCGTCGGTGCCGGTCATGCGGTTGAGCACCGGCGAACCGTTGGCGCGGAACTCGCGCCCGCGAATCGAACCGCTCGCGTCTTCCCACGCAATGAGGATGACGCCGTTCATCGCGATCGCCGTGGTCGGCGCGCTCTGATCACCGGTCACGGTCGTCGGTGCGATGCGATCGTTGCCGTCGGGCGCGAGCATCGCGTCGAGATGCCGCCAGCGAACGGTGCTGCCGGAGTTGTCGATCACGTCGGTGCCACTGGCGTCGCGCCATGCGATCACCACGTCGTTGCCCGCTGCGGCGATCGCCGGCTGATCTTGATTGTTCGCGGTGGTGGTGTTCACACGGAGCGGCATTCCCTGCGGCGCGCCGGTCGCATCGAGACGAACGGCGTACACGTCCATATCCGTCATCGTCCCGGCAGCCCACGTCACGACGAAACCTGAAGCGGTCGCAGCGATGTGCGGGTTCGTCGCACCGGTCGCGCCCGTGCCGCCAGCTGCGACGAGCGCGGTATCCGTGCTCGGCGCAGTCACGGGCATCGCAGCGGACGTCGTCGCGACACGCAAGGTCATCGATGCGGAGTCTTCGTACGCGAACGCGATCGTGGTGCCGTTCACAGCGACTGCCGGATGCTGGCGATCGCCGGCCGGCGTCGTCGGATTGACGATGACGCTCGTGGGTGGCGGCGGCGGCGAATCGTAGTTGGTGAACGTGCCGCGAACGTCGAACGACGAACCGGTGCGATCGGTCGACTCCCACGTCGCCGCGTAGCCCGACCCAGTCGCGAAGACCCGCACGTTGTGTTGTTCGTTGCGCACCACGCTGTCGAGCACGTTGTCGTTCGCGAGAACCGCGGGGTTCGTGATCGGCTGTCCGGCTTGATCGAGTTGATGAATGAACGGATCGTCGCTGCCGTTCGCTTCGAACCCGACCACCATGCGCTGCGACGGCGCCCACGCGATCGACGGCGAGCGCGGATTGGTGGTCATCGACGTGTTCACCGGCACTTCGGGGAAGTGGCAGTGATCGCATGCCGGCGTCTGGCTGCCCGAGTCGCACTCCTCGTTGCCCGCGATCATCGAGTCGCCGCACACGCCCTGCGCGTCGGATTGCTCGACCATCAAGATGCTCACCGGGAGCGTCTGTCCCGCGATCGGCGCGATCTCCTGGCAACCCGATCCGAGCGTGATCTGCGCGCCGGTTCCAGTGCTGTGACCCGAGCCTTCGACGAGCACGATGTAGTTCCCCGCGGGAACGTCGGCACTCGTGCCCGTCATGTTCGCGAAGCACGTGTCGATGGGCGCCGCTTCACCAGCTGTGTTGCGGATCGCGGCCCACATCGTCGCATCGCAGCGAACGTCGGGACGCACGTTGCCGCCCGCGTAGTCGGCCACGTGCACGCCGCCGCGGAGCACCTGCCCGGTGGAGGTATCGCAGGTGTAATCCCCCTTCGGAAACACCCGCAGATGCAGCTGCGGATCGAGTCGATCCAGCGTGATCTGCGGAACGTAGATCGACATCCCGAGCTGCACGGGGCGCTCCGTCGCCATGCCGCACGAGAGAACGAACGCGAAGGGGAGCCAGCGGGCGAACCGAACCATGGTCGCGACCCTACCGCAGATGGCGTCGCTCGGGGAGCGCGTTGCAGCGCGATCGAGACCCGTTCGTTACGGCGAAGGCGCCCGGAACGCGAACCGGCGAGACGATCGCGGTTCGATCGATCCAGCCGCACGACAGACACGCAGCGAGGATCGTGAGATCGCGGATGACGAGTTCGAGCGGGATACGCACGACAGAGACTTGGCGCGCTCACCGCCCGGCGTCACGCACGCGGCTCGTCGTCGCGATCCAGGCCTCGTGCTCGAGCGCATGTTGCGTGCTCGGCAGCAGCCATACTTCACTCGTGAACATTCCTTCGGGCGAACGTCCGCTCAACACGCCGAAGAGCACCGCTGCGCCGAGGAACGTCCCCGCGACCGACGGGTGGTGGCCGTCGCGTTGATACAGCCCGATCTCGCGGTGAAGCGTGCGCACGCGCGCGAATGCATCGCCGATCGGCGCCACGTCCGCGCGCGCGACTGCGCTCGCACGATCGAAGTGCGCGTCGATCGCCGCGTTCATCGCCGGATTCATCTCGCGCGCCCACGTCATGAACAGCAACGGCCGCGCGCCGTGATTGCGAACGACGTTCGCGAACCACACGAAATCCAGCACGGAACTCGCCGAATCGAGCACCGGCGACATGCTCGAGTCCTGCAACACGACGAAGTTCCAGTGCCCCGCGACGATGCGCTGCTCGGCAACTCCGAGGCGCCGATGCTCGGCGAGTCCGATGCCCGGGCGAACGAGCTGCTCGGTCTCGAAGCACACCCGCGGCGAAGCTTCGTCGCCGAGTGACGTGAGCATTCCGGGCATGTCGTTGGTGAAGGTGTAGCTGTTGCCGACGAAGAGCACGCGAATCGAGCGATCGCACCGCGCGCGCAATGCGCGTCGCAAGGGCGTGTACGCGATGCCTCCGAGCAGCGTGGTGAGCACGATCCAACCCAGCGCGCGCCGCAGCGGACTTTGCTCGGAGCGAGGCGATGGCGAGTGCGTCTTCGTCATCGCGGTCCGATCACGCTACCAAAGCAGACGGCCGCACCCCACATGCGGCGCGGCCGTCGCGAGAACGGATCGATCACTCCGCCGGTTCGAGATACCCGAAGAGGCCGTGCTCTTCGTCGTCCGGACCCGAAGTGAAATACAGCGCGTCCTCGTCACCGGTGTTCGCGTTTCCATGGCCGAAATCGAGCGCCCACAGTCCGTCGATCGCAATCGCCCCACCCGACTCGCCGTGAAGCTCGCCACGATCGTGGCACCCGTTGCGATGGCAATTGGTGAGGTCGAACGCGTTGATGTGTCCGTTGCCGAAGTTGCCGATGAGCAACGCGCCGCCGAACGCACCGAACTCGGCCGGCGCCATCGCGATTCCCCACGGCGCGTTCAATCGCGCACGCGAAGCGATGCGCATGCGGAAAGTGCCGTCGTAATTGAATGCGTCGACGTAACCGAGCCCCGGCCCCGCGACGTCGTCTTCGGCATCCGCGTCTTGCTGCGCGTACGTCACGATCAACATCCCGTTGAGTGAACGAATGCCGAACGGCGAGAATCCTGCGGGAATATCGGGGTCGGTGAATGCGCCGCTCGGCAGGGTCACGAGGTTCCACGTGTCGTCGAACACGTCGATGCGCGCGTGATGGAAGTCGGTGGCGAAC
>CBIHQZ010000768.1:0-4045 GCA_966212315.1 uncultured Myxococcales bacterium | reverse complement strand
GGTCTCCGCCCTACGCGCTCACAAATCGATGATCACGACGCCGTGCTGGTCGTCGTCGGTCGTGTCGGGCGCAGCTGGCCGCGGCATGTTCGACGGCATCGGCAGCTCGACGCGCGGCTGCTCGTAGTGCTGCCGCTGCTCTTCTTCTCGTCGCCGAATCTGCTCGATGATGTACGGAGGGAGCATTGATCGACCTCCCAGCTGCTTCGTCACGAGGACGCCGCCGCCTCGGAACCCGCACTCTCTACAGCCGCCCGGGGGGAACATCCCGCACCGTGCCTCGAACGAACCGCCTGCGAAAACAGTGCTAACGTGGGACGCAGACCATCGTCAAGATAGCAACCGGTGTTCCACGGGCAAGCAATCGCACGGGAATGCTCGAGCACATCGAACCGGTCACTTACTCGGTTGTCACAAGTCGCCTGCATGACGCGTTCACGTTTCATGATCGTCGCCGTCTCGCTCCTCTTGAGCGCATTCGTGGTGACGGTGCCGAGCGTCGTAAAGGCCTCGGACGATTATGACGTTCAGAGCGGCGACTGGAACGGGCTCCAGGAGCTGGTTCGCATCGCGCAGCAGGTCGACGTCGAGCTGCGTCCGACGCGTGTTCTCGACTGGAGCGAGGTGCGCCGCGGTGACGGGCTCTTGATCATTTATCCGCGCGCCAACATCGAGCTCGCGGACCTCTCGGGATTCCTCGACGACGGCGGCCGTCTCGCACTGATGGACGACTTCGGCGACGCGGGGCCACTGCTTCGCTGGTTTCAGGTTTCACGCAGCGACGACGTCACCGGCGCGATTGCGCGCAGCACGGCCGTGCCGGGACTGCTCATCGCATGGCGCCGGAGTGATCACCCGCTCGGCGAGGGCATCGACCAATTGGTCACCAACGAACCGGTGACGCTCTTCCATCCGCGCCTCTCGCCGGTGTTCGCGCTCACGAGCGATGAACACAGCGGCGTGGTGCTCGCGGGGCAGGTCGGTCGCGGCCGGCTCGTGATCTCGGGCGACCCGAGCGTGCTGATCAACACGATGATGCGCTTTCCGGGGAACCGGCACTTCGCGCGCAACCTTCTCACGCAGCTCGCCGGACGGCCGGGCGGGCGCGTGCATCTCGTTCATTCCAGCTTCGTCGCGCGCGGCGTGTATCACGGCCGTCGTGCGCAAGGTCCGGTGCGCGAAGTCGTACAGAGCGTGAACGACGCGCTCGAGCGACTGGGACGTCTCGCGGCCGAACCGACCCCCGCGCGGATTCTCGCGCTGCTGCTCGCCACCGTCGCGGCGCTCGCGCTCGGGTTCCGCATCTGGGGCAACAAGCCGAGCGATCGTTTCGGGCCGACCGCGCCCGCGGGAGCCGTGGCCTCGGTGGCGGAGAAGGTGGCGATCTTTTCGGGCGGCGGCGCGAATCTTTTCTATCCCGCGCTCATCGCGAAACGACATCTCGATCGCACGCTCTTGCGTGCGGTGGGGCTCAAGCCACCGGCGAACCTCACCCAGATTCTCGATCGCGCCGGCGACCGTCTCACCGTCGCGCAACGTGACGAACTGCGCAGCGTGTTGATCGAACTCGACACGCTCGGCAGTGCCGCGAACGACAGCGGTTCGGTGCGCGTTCCGGCACAACGCTTCCTGTCGCTCTGGCGCCGGATCAATGCCATTCTCGTTGCCCTTGGAGACGCGTGAATGACCGTGGCCCATAGCTCCGAAGAGGCCGCGCCGCGCCTCCGGGACGACGTGTTGAAACAAGCGACCGACCGGTTGCGGGCGGCGCTCGGAGAGATCGGCCGGTGCTTCGTCGGGTCGACGCAGGTTCCCGAACTCATCCTCACGACCCTCATCGCACGCGGTCACGTGCTGCTCGAAGGCGTGCCCGGTGTCGCGAAGACCACGTTGATCAAAGCGGTCGCGTCGTCGATCGGCGGCAGCTTCAAACGCATCCAATTCACGCCTGACCTGCTCCCGAGCGACATCACCGGCACATACGTGCTCTCACCGCGCGACGGTGGCTTTCAGCTGCGCCACGGGCCGATCTTCGCGCACGTGGTGCTGGGCGACGAGATCAACCGCGCACCCGCGAAGACGCAGAGCGCGCTGCTCGAAGCGATGCAGGAGCAGCAGGTCACGATCGACGGTGAAACGCATCGACTCGCAGCGCCGTTCTTCGTGCTCGCGACGCAGAATCCGATCGAGCAGGAGGGAACCTATCCGCTCCCCGAAGCGCAGATCGACCGGTTTCTCATGCGCATCGTGATGGGCTATCCGACGTTCGAGGACGAACTGAAGATCCTTCGCACGTACTCATCGGCGCCACCGGAAGCACGCGCGGTGATCTCGCCCGACGACGTGCTCTGGCTGCAGGCGCGCGCGGCGGAAGTATTCGTCGAAGAAGAAGCGTACGCATACGCGGTCGCACTCGCGACGTTCACCCGCAATCATCCGCGCATCGCGCTCGGTGCTTCGCCGCGTGCATCGCTGGGGCTCGTACTCGGTGCGCGTGCACACGCACTGATCGCGGGGCGCGGGTACGTGTTGCCCGACGACATCAAGCGACTCGCGATGCCGATCATCGCGCATCGATTGATTCTCACCGCGGAGGCCGAGGCCGAAGGGATCACGCGTGAAGCGATCGTCGAAGAGGCACTCGCCAGCGTTGCGTATCGCCGTGCCGACGCGCGCGCGGACGTTTCGCACGGGCGCGGGTCGGTCGCGCTCGCGGGCGCCGATCGGTAGTCGAACGCGCGCATGCCCTCGCTGAGTCGTCTCGGAAAGCTGACGTTCGCGGGCGGCGTGGGGCTCACGATCGGCGGGCTGCTCGGCGCGGTGGAGCCACTGCTCGGCGCGGGGCCCGGTGTGCTGGCGGGGCTGGCGCTCGCATGGGTGGCGACGACGCAACTGCCGCGGCGGATGCGACGCGAACGGCTCGAGTTCACGTGGTGGGTTCCGAGTCGTGCGCAAGGCGTTCGGCGTCCCGACGAAGCGATCCCGGTAAAGATCGCGGTGCGAAATCCGACCGACGGCACGCTGGTGTTGAGCACGCCGCGACTCGCGCTCTCGCCGGGGCTGCGGCACGCGCGATGGAAGCATCAGCGCATCGTCGTGCCTCCGCATTCGATGGCGGCGTTCGAACTCGAGCTGCGCGCATCGCACGCGGGGCGGCACGTGTTGCACGGCGCGTGGATGACGCTGTCGGGACCGCTCGGTCTCGCGTGGGCGCCGCTGTACTTTCCGAATCCGTTGGTGGTCCAGGTGCAGACGCGATCGGCCGGTGGCACCGCCCTGGCGCGTGCGAATGCGCGTCCCGAGCCGGCCGCGCGCGCGGGGAAGGCGACGCGACGCATCGGCGAAGGGCCGGAGATCCGCGAGCTGCGGGATCATCAACCGGGCGATCCGTTCCGACGCATCGCGTGGAAGGCAAGTGCGCGCAAGGGGAAGCTCCTCGTGCGCGAGACCGAAGACGAAGCGCAGACCACGCGGATGCTGGTGATCGACGTGTCGGCAACGATGCGCGGCAACGACGCGGGGCTCGCGAAGATCGATTATGCGATCGAGCTGGTCGCGCAGTCAGCGCGGATCTCGGCGGCCGGTGGTGATCGACTCGGGCTGGTGGCGTTCGACTCGCGCGTCGTCGCAGTGGTGCCGCCCGGGAGCGATCCGGCGCACGTGCGGACGTTGGTGGGGACCGCGGTCGACATGCGTTCGATCGTCGACGAAGACCTCACCGACCTCGACGACGAAGCGCTGGTGCACACGGTGGCGCGATATTTCCGCGAGCAGGAAGGCATCGACGTGCTGCGCGGGCAGCCGCTCTACGAATCGCGCCGGCGCCTGGCCGAACTCGCGGGCAAGGCAGTGCGGCACGATCCGCTCATGAAACAAGCCGTCGGTGCACGCGATCCGACTGCGCGCGTGTTGCGTGCGTTCTGTCGTGCTCGCGCGATCGCGTTGCCGCTCAAGCACGACCCGAGCGGCGCGGCGAAGATGAACGGACTCGCCGCGGCGCTGCGCCACGCGATCGACGGCGCGCGCGAGTCGCGAACGATCCTCG
>CBIHQZ010000767.1:0-4048 GCA_966212315.1 uncultured Myxococcales bacterium | reverse complement strand
GAGCTGGTCGGGTACCTCGTGTACCGATCCTTCGCGAAGCACGCGAACGATCCGTTCCTCGCGGCGATGTTGAAGCAGTTCGCGAAGGACGAACTCCGTCACTACAAGCTCTATCAGCAGTTCGTCGCGCGTCGGATCCAGCGCGATCCCGGCTTCCGCAAGACGGTGCTGAAGGTCTTCCTCAAGGCGACTTCGCCGTTCAATCAGGTTTCGGGCGGCGCGCAGAACGTCATCGAGCATCTCGAGCGCGGGATCTTCTGGTTCCGCAAAGCGGAGTTCGACTTCTTCCTCGATCAGATCGAGTACCTGCTCGGTACTCGTCCCGAGAAGTTCTTCCGCTTCTACTTCTCGCGAAACATCCCGCCCTGCGAGTTGTGCACGAAGGAAGTCATCGACTGCACGTGCGAGCACCTCGAGCGCGAGCAGCACGTCCCCGCGGCGAGCGAAGTGTTCGTGCCGCCGACGCGTTCGCTCCACAGCGAGCCGAACGCACGCACGCAGGAACTCATGTCGAAGCTCTCGCGCATGACCCTCGCGCCGTCGCAGCAGTAGCCCTTCCCGTCCCTTCACCGTCGTTCACAACAACTGTCGCGACTTGATCTCCGCGTACTTGCGCAGGAGCGACGGTGTGACGGCCTCCGGATACGCGTCGATCACGATCACCCCCGCTTTTCGCAGGTCTCGCGCCATCTGCTCGCGCCATTGAATCGCTTCGGCCGCGGCGGCATTGACGTACACGTCGTGCGGCGCCGCCGGTCGGTTCATCGCGAGATGGTCGACGTCGCGGTCGCGCAAGAGAATGCAGAGCGGCAGATGGCGCGGCATCAGCCCCCGCACCAGCCGCGCAAGTTGCGCAGCGGCGGTCGCATCGACCACCTGCGTGAAGATCACGACAAGGCTGCGCTTCCGAACGCGGGTGCGGACGAAAGCGAACACGCGCTCGAAATCGGGCTCGGCGAGTCGCGCGTGCAGATCGAACGCCGCGCGGATCACCGTACGCTCGACCGCGAGTCCGTGCGCCGGTGGGACGAACGCGCGCGGCTCGTCGTCGAACGCAAGGAACCCGAGTTGATCGCCGCGCGAGAGTGCAACATGACCCAGCATCAGTGTCGCATTCAGCGCGTGATCGACGAACGACAGCCCCTCGGCCTCCGCGCGCATCGTGCGCCCCGTATCGAGCATCACGACGACGCTCTGCTGCGTCTCGGTCTGGAACTGCCGGACCGTCAATTCGCGGCGACGCGCGGTCGCGCGCCAGTCGATGTGGCGGACTTCGTCGTCGCGTCCGTAGGGACGGAGGCGCTCGAACTCGCTCTCACCACCGCGCGTGCGAGCAGAGCCGGGAACGCGCTCGAGGCCCTGCCGTGCCCACGCGTCGAATTGCCGGACCGCCAGGACATCGGGATAGACGCTCACGTCATCGCTGGCCGCGCGCCGTTCCTGACGCCACAAGAGCGCGCCGCGCCGGGTGAAGCGCACGATGTGATCGCCGAGCACGAACGCACCGCGCCGCGTCGGACGAACGGTGTAGCGCAGGGTGTGCTCGCCGAAGGGCGCGAGCGTGAATCGCGCAGGGAGACCCTCGGCGCTGGCGTACTCGAACAAGTCGTCGTTGAGCTGCACGTCGAGCGCGACGTTCGATCGATTCTTCACGCGGACTTCGATCGCGTTCGGCCGACCGACCGAGAGCACCGCGGGCACGCGGCGTTCGATCTCGAGCGCGTCACGCGGGAGCGTGCGCCACGAGATCATCGCGGCAGCCAAGACGACTGCATCGACGGCGAGTGCAACGAACGCAATCGGGCGGAACACCACCGCGGCCACGGCCACGAGCAACGGGACCGCGGCACTCCACAAGAGCAACGGCGTCGGGAGCCACGTCGCGATCCGCCGCTCGCGCACGACTCGCGCGGCGATCGATGGAGGCGACGTAGCCTCGATGCTCATGCGCTCACCGCGGGCGCCGGTGTCTCGCGCGCGATCCCGTCGATGCAGTCGTCCGCGGTGACACCCTGGATCTCGGCATCGGGGTGGAGCGTGATGCGATGACGCAGGATCGACGGCGCGAGTCCCTTCACATCATCGGGCACCACGAAATCGCGCCCTTCGCTGGCCGCGAGGATCTGCGCGCAACGAAGCAACGCGATCGACGCGCGCGGTGATGCACCGATGAAGATCGACCGATGTTCGCGCGTACGGCGCACCAGATCCGTGATGTACGCGACCAGCGCTTCGTCCACACGGACGTGGCGCGCGACGTCTTGCATCGATGCCACGGTGGTTCCATCCGCGATCGTCTTCAGCCCCTCGCGATCGAGTTCGGCCGCGTCGAACCCGCGCAAGTGATTGCGCACGACGTTGCGCTCGGCTTCGAGATCGGGATAGCGCACGACGAGTTTCATCAAGAAGCGATCGAGCTGCGCTTCCGGCAATGGATAGGTCCCTTGCGATTCGATCGGGTTCTGCGTGGCGATCACGAAGAACGGCGACGGCAGCGGACGCGTCACACCGTCGGCCGTCACCTGTCGTTCCTGCATCGCTTCGAGCAACGCACTCTGGGTCTTCGCGGGCGCTCGGTTGATCTCGTCGGCGAGGAGCAGTTGCGTGAAGATCGGACCGGGGACGAACTCGAATGCGCTGCTCTTCTGATTGAACACGCTCGAGCCCGTGACGTCCGACGGCATCAGATCGGGGGTGAACTGGATGCGACGGAAGCTCTCGCCCAGCACGCGCGCCAGCGCGCGCACGAGGAGCGTCTTGCCGAGTCCGGGGGGCCCTTCGAGCAGAACGTGACCGCGCGCGAACAGAGCGACCAGCGAGCCGGTGACCACGTCGTCCTGCCCGACCAGCACCCGGGCGATCTCGTTTCGAATCGCAGCGAACGTCTCCGCAAACTTCGTTACCTCCACACGCAGACTCCTTTCGAAGACACTCAGCGATCCAGTTCGAGCAGCCACGCGTTGAGCGTCGACGCGACCCGCAACCGAGCGAGTTCGGTGCGTCGATCGCGTGGCGAGTCGTCGCGCGCTTGCAACTGTTCGTACGAAGTGAGGGTTGCCTCTACTTCGGCAACGGGGAGTCCGAGCCGCGCGGCGATGCTCTCGGCAAGTCCCTCCCGCGATGAGCCCACGCGTTCGCGAAGCCGCTCGATCGCGAAGCGGCCGTACGAACCCAGTGCGCGCGATGACGCGCGTGCGCGGGACCAGAGCGTGCCGACCGCGCGCACGTGTTCGGCGAACGCACGTCGCGATTCTTCGCGCGCATCGCGAGGCGTACCGAAATGCCGGCCGTGCGCGATGAACACCAGCACGAGCAGCGCGAATCCCTGCAGCAGCGCGG
Organism: uncultured Myxococcales bacterium; assembly: GCA_966212315.1. Classification (GTDB taxonomy): domain Bacteria; phylum Myxococcota_A; class Polyangia; order Polyangiales; genus CBIHQZ01. The sequence goes on along the minus strand of CBIHQZ010000767.1, from coordinate 709 downwards.
GCAACGCACCCGCTCGAGCGATCGTCGCGAGCGGGTTGCCGGCGGCCCCCTCGGCGTCTTCGACGAACTCCACCACGCGATGTCGTTCGCCTACCGCGCCGTGCACGATCGCGTCGAGTGCATCGGCATTGGCACCCACCGCGAGGCCGGCATTTCCGAGCAACTCGGAGCCCGCCAGCACGATCACGCCCCCCCGCCCTCGCGCGATGCGCGCGCCATACACGGCATCGTCATCGGCGTAGCGCGCGATCACCGTCGCAGAGGCGGGGACGTCGAGTGCGTGCGTGCTCGGACGCGTGACCACGTAGCGCAGCCCGTGAGCGGCATCGAGCAGCGCGATGTTGCGCACGTGCGCGAAAGCCTGCTCGCGCACGCCGATCTCGCGTTCGAGATCGCTCGCAGCGCCCGCGACGATCAGCTCGCCTCCGTTCGATGCCCAACGAAGCAGTGCTCGCCATTGTGCGCGCTCGAGCGTCACGACCTCCGTATCGACCACGACGATGTGGTTCTCGTCGGCGATGTCCTCGGGCGCACCCGCCATTCGTCGCACATCGAGTCCTGTCGACCGGAGCACCGCGCGCGCCGCGTAATGACCCGATACCCCGTGGTCCTCGCGCGATCCGGGTTCGCTGCCCGCGCCGCGACACGCGAGCTGCGTCGACGCGAACAGCGACAGGACGAGAAGCAACGGGACGCCGCGAACGATGGG
>CBIHQZ010000766.1:0-4048 GCA_966212315.1 uncultured Myxococcales bacterium | reverse complement strand
CATTGAGTCACTGGAGCGAGTGGCGATGGCAGGCGGTGACGTCGGCCGCGTCGCGGCGGACGGCCTTGTGGGGTGGCGGCCGCGTGACCCCCGTGTTGAGCGCTGGCGAGACCTTCGCGACAACCCGCCGGATGCGCCCCCCGTACCTCTGGTTGACCGCCTTGATCCGGAGTCTTCACCGCTCACGAAAAATGACCCGCCTCTGCTCACCAGAATTGACCCGCTGTCCGTCGGGACCCGCGGCATTCTTCGGTGCCGTGATCGCGACTGCGACGACGAGGAGTGTCCTCGAAGCGTCGTCCGTGCTGCATCTGTCGTAAGTGGTTCACGCCAGACCCGCGCGTAGGTCGGCGGCAGCGATGCTGTGAGCGCGAGTCGTGTCGGCGCGAGCGGCATCGGCGGTCGAGCGCGGCGTGGCACGAGAGGCACGACGCACTCACGCGCGAGGGTCGCGTTCGCGATCGCCTCGCACCGCGCGGAGCGCAGGCGGAAGCACGCAGCCGCGCGGAGCCGCTGCAGGCCGTCGACTGGGAGCAGGCGTCGCAGCTCACCGGGCTCTCGACCGCGGTGCTGGTGCGCCGAGTACTCGAAGTTCTCGTGTTGTGGCTGCGAGACGAGATGCGGCCACAACACCGCGATCCAAAGATGGAATCCGGCAGAGTGTCCCGTGCCGGGTCACGAGACGAGATCGAGACTCAAGTACGCGGTCACTCGAGGGAATCCGGCGGACATCCCCGCGACGGTGCGCGAGACGAGATCGGAGGTTCGCGACGCGGTTCGTAGTGTCGGCCCGCGATGGAGTTGGAGCTGCATCAGCTCGAGTTGCGGCACGAGATGCTGCGCGTGCGGAACGCGCGGCGGGAGCGCCTGCTGCTCGCGTCACTCTCGGAGATCGGGCAGACCACGCCCGTCGTCGTCGTCCACGAAGGCGAGCGATTCGTGCTCATCGACGGGTACAAGCGCGTTCGCGCGATGCGCGCGCTTCGGCACGACATCGTCATCGCGACCGAGTGGTCGCTCGGCGAGGCAGAGGCGTTGCTCTTCGAGCGCCTCATGCGCGCCGGTGATGCCGACAGCGCGATCGAGCAGGGGTGGTTCCTGCACGAGATGCACACGCGCTTCGGCCTCTCGCAGCACGAGTTGGCGCGGCGGTTCGCACGCACACAGAGCTGGGTGAGTCGACGACTCGCACTCGTCGAGCAGTTGCCGGACGCGGTGCAGTCGCACGTACGTTCGGGCGCGATCGGCGCTCACGCCGCGATGAAGTTCCTGGTGCCGATGGCGCGCGCCAAAAGCGTGGCGTGCGTGCGACTCGCCGATGCACTCGCACCCGAGAGGCCGACCGATCGGCAGGTTGGCGAGCTGTACGCGCTCTGGTCGAGCGGATCGGCGAAGACGCGGGAGATGGTGCTGAGCGCGCCGATGGTCGCGTTGCGTGCGCGCGATGAAGCAGCTCGCAGCGCGACGCTCGGCAAGACAGCGGTCGACGCACTGGTGGGCGACCTCGCGATCGTCACGGCCGTCGCACGTCGCGTGTACGGGCGCGTCTGCGACGGAGTGCTCGCGACCGCCGAAGCCAGCGAGCAACAACGCATTCGGCACGCATGCAGCGGCGCGTCGGAGGCGATCGAAACGCTGCGTCGCCGCTGCGACAAGGAGATGAGTGATGCTCGATCAGAGCACGCGGACAGCCATTCTCAGACTGCGTGAGCAGGGCCACGGAAGCCGCGCGATCGCCGACGCGCTAGGGATCTCGCGCGGTGCGGTGAAGAAGGTGCTTCGCGCCGGGAGCACCGAAGTGCCCCGCATGCAGCGCACCGAGCTGGCCGACGAACATCGCGAAGAGATCGTGCGGCTGCACACCAGCTGCAAAGGCAACATGGTTCGCGTGCACGAAGAGCTGATCGCCACCGGCGCGACGCTCTCCTATCAAGCACTGACCGCGTTCTGTCGCCGTCACTCGATCGGACACGAGCCCATCAAGCCGGTCGGTCAGTATCACTTCGAGGCCGGCGAGGAGATGCAGCACGACACCTCGCCGCACGTCGCGAAGATCGCGGGACGGCACGTCGAGGTCCAGACCGCAGGCCTGGTGCTCGCGTATTCGCGCATGCGCTTCATCCAGTGCTACCCGCGATTCACTCGGTTCGCCTGCAAGCTGTTTCTCACCGACGCGCTCCAGTACTTCGGCGGCAGTTGCGCGCGCTGCATGATCGACAACACGCACGTCGTCGTGCACTCCGGCACCGGGCGCGGAATGATCCCCGCGCCGGAGATGGCCGCGTTCGGCGATCGCTTCGGATTCGATTTCGTGGCGCACGAAGTGGGGGACGCGAATCGCTCGGCTCACGTCGAACGGTCCTTCGACTACGTCGAAAACAACTTCCTCGCCGGACGCGAGTTCGCCGACTGGGACGATCTGCAGGCCGAGGCGCGACGTTGGTCCGACAAGGTCAACGCGACGTACCGATCACACCTGCACGCCTCGCCGCGAGAGCTGTTTGCGATCGAGCAGACGAAGCTGAAGCCGCTACCGCTCCACGTCCCCGACGTCTACCTGCTTCACGATCGCATCGTCGACACCGAGGGATACGTGAGTGTGCAGCGCAACCGGTACTCGGTTCCGTGGCAGCTGATCGGACGACGGATGGAGGTCCGCGAGAGCAAGGCGCTCGTCGAAATCTTCGACGGCCCGCGCATGGTCGCGTCGCATCGTCGCGTACTTGATCCGATCGACGCACGCATCACCGACGCGAATCATCGACCGCCGCGCGGCAGCGGCGCAGACGCGCGCAAAGCACTCACCGACGAAGAGCAGCGGCTGATCGAGAGAGCCGCGGAACTCGGCGCGTTCATCGACCTCATGAAGCGGCGCGGAGAAGCCTCCGTGCGCGCGATGCGCATGCTGCGTCGTCTCGTGGACGACTATCCGCGCGACGCCCTCGTCGTCGCCATCGGCGAAGCCATCCGATACGGCATGACCGATCTCGATCGGCTCGAACGCATGGTCCTTCGCGGCATCGCCCGCGACTTCTTCCCGACGCCATACCGGCGTCGCGAATCCGAAGACGACATCTGAGGAGCACCATGACCGACGAGATCGAACAACTGCTCAAGGCACTCCGCCTTCGAGCCATCGGCAGCATTCTCGACGCGGAACTCGCGAACGCAGAGAAGGACAATCTCTCCTACCAGGAGTTGCTCGTACGTCTGCTCCGCGCGCAGTGGCATCACAATCAGGAGTCCGCCCTCGCGTGGCGGATCGATCGCGCGAAGCTGCCCGAGAAGTGGACCCTCGAGACGTTCCCGTTCAAGAAACAACCGGGCGTCTCGCAGCGACAGATCCGCGCATTCGCCGATCTCGACTTCATCTCCAAGGCCGAGAACATCGTCTTCATCGGTCCCACCGGCGTCGGCAAGACCGGCATCGCGTCGTCGCTGCTCATGAAGGCTCTTCAGAACGGCCATCGCGGATTGTTCGTTCGCGCTCAGGACCTCTTCGACGAGATGTACGCGTCGCTCGCCGATCGGTCGTCTCGCCAACTCGTCACCGCACTCGCTCGCGTCGACCTGCTCGTCATCGACGAGATGGGATATCTGAACCTCAAACCCGAACAGACCAACATCTTCTTCAAGCTGATGGAGGAGCGGTATCGGCGTCGCGCGACCATCATCACGACGAACCTCGAATACGACGAATGGCACAACTTCCTCGGGAACAAGCCCCTCGTCACCGCGCTGCTCTCCCGGCTACTTCATCAGTGCCACACCGTGCGCATCGATGGCCCATCGCTCCGAGAGCCGCAGGGCACAGCGAGTGGCGATTCGGTGCCGGAGAGCGCGCCGCGAAAGACAAAGAGCATCGTGAAGCGCGCCGACGACGCGCCCGACGCGAACCCGTAGCTCGCCCCGACCCGAGATCCCACCACGTCGATCGCACCATCAACCGCGATCGCGATCCCTCTTCCCGCGATCAGCAACTCCAAGCGCGATTCCGCTCCGGGTCAGTTCTCACGAGCAGGACCGGGTCATTTCTGGTGAGCGCTGA
>CBIHQZ010000765.1:0-4050 GCA_966212315.1 uncultured Myxococcales bacterium | reverse complement strand
GACTGGCACGTGTCGGACTGCGTGCACGCGTTGCCGTCGCTGCATGCGGTGCCGTAGGGTGCCGTCGGATTCGAGCATGTTCCGCTCGCCGGATTGCACACCCCGACGCCGTGACAGGCATCGCTCACGTTGCACACGATCGAATTCGCGCCGATGCACACGCCTGCCTGGCACGTGTCGGTCTGCGGACCGATGACGGCGAGCCAGAACGCAGCGTTCCACGGACTCGTAGCAAATGGTCGCGACACGGACGTCTCTCGCGCCATCGTTCGTGCTCGCCCTCGCAGTCGTCGGCGGGGCCTCCGCGTGGGGCATCGCACTCGGCGCGTCGGGCCGGTTCGGCGCGCGCTTCGCGTCGGCGCGGACCGATCGCATCGCCCGTACGGTGACCGGCGTGTTGATGCTCGCGTTCGCCGTGCGGACGGTGCTTCGCCTCGTTCACGGGTAGGCGGAGGGTCGCGACGACGAGCTGACCTGATGCCGGACGAAGCCGCGTTCAGAACCTGATCAGCATCGCCCAGGACGCAGCACTACCGGGTGCGAGACGCGCGGAACGAAGGTCGCGCCGCCCGCCGACGCAACGGCCCAGCAACGGCTCGATCTCTTCACCCTCGAAGACGCGGAGCGAAAGAGAACCGCTCACGACGTACCCGCCCGGACACGACGATTCCGTGTGGCAGGTGAGTCGTTCGTCGCCGCCCGCCAGTCTCCGGTTCTCGTCGTCGCCCGCGAGTCGTCGGTTCTCGTCGCCTCCCGCCAGACGGCGAGTCTCGTCACCGCCCGCGAGACGACGGTTCTCGTCACCGCCCGCGAGACGACGGTTCTCGTCGCCGCCCGCGAGTCGGCGGTTCTCGTCGCCGCCCGCGAGTCGGCGGTTCTCGTCGCCGCCCGCGAGACGACGGTTCTCGTCGCCGCCCGCGAGCTGGCGATTCTCGTCGCCGCCCGCGAGCCTGCGATGCTCACACGTGCACGACATGATCGACTGCCCGGCGATCACGAGCGGTAGCCCATCACGCATGTAGAGCGCCCGGAGCGCGTTCGCATCACCCGCATTGCCGACGGGCGTGCACGTGCCGGTCTGTCGAGGGTGTGCGCACGCTGCGAGCAACACGATCGAGAGGCTCAACACGCGAAGGTTCATCAGCCCCCTCCAGGGAAGGGTTCGCGCGAGAGCCAGAGAACCCATGCGGGTACCTCGTGGTCCCGGTCCCGGACGCGGACGTTCCACCCGTACGGTTCGTAGACGACGGTGATTCGCCCGTCAGCGGTCTCCTGGACATAGTTCGGTGGGATCCGAATCGCGTGCGAGCGCGAGATGGGACCCGCATTCGCGGCATCCTCGTTCACCGGGCAGAACGCGAGCATTCCGTAGAGCGGTGCCGCCATGCCCGGGTACTGCACGCGAACGCGCCGCGCGCCCATCGATTCACCGTACGCGTAGTTCTCGCTGACGGGATGGACGACGCAGTCCGATGAATGAAATGGCGTTCTCGACGCGCGACCGGGCTGTAGCGTGAACGAACCGTCGAGTGCGGTGATCGTCACACCTTCGGTGGAAACGATCGCGCGTGGCACTCGGACGAGATGAACGTGCGCGACGCATCCCGCCGACACGGCGGCTGCGGCGATCAACATGGCACCGGCGCGCAGACTGGAACTCGACATCTTCGATCTCTCCATTGAGCTGTTCCGCTTAAGTGCTCAGAACCGGACCGACCACGACGCGAAGTTCATCGTCCCGGGGAGTCCGTTGGCCGTTGCTGCCGATGCGCGGAGTGCCACGCCGATCGGAGTGTCACGCGATGCGCCCCGCAGTGCGCCGCCTCCGCCGTCTCCGCCGTCGACGGGATCGACCGTGATTCGACTTGGCGCCGTGATCCTGACCGCGCCGATCGGGACCAAGATCGCAGCGCCGGCGAGCCCGATAACACCCATCAAGAATCCGGCAGCGGCCGGACCGCCATCGTAATAGGAATGGCCGATCGTGGCGCCGAAGACTCCCCAGCCGATCACGCTGATGAGGAAGAAGCCGCCGCCGACGCCGAGGAGCGCCGGACCGACGGGACCGCCGTATTGGCGCCGGACCGCGGGGATGATTCCCACCTGCGTGGCGTCGTCCGGATCCGTGCGCAAGGGACCGAGCGGAGCGACAGCGTCTCCGGTCGCGCGCCGAACAGGTTCCGTCACGGGTTGGGGCTGCGCCTGCACGACGACCGGTTGCACTTGGGTCGGCTGCGCGGGTTCCGATTGCACCGGCTGCGGTTGCGTCATCACGGGTGCGGCCGCATTCGACATCGGCGTCGAACCGTTCGCGGGAACACAGTCGTCGCCGCTTGCGCTCATCCCACTGGGACACGTCGGGTCGCCCACGCAACGCGATCGCGAGTTCGACCAGATCTGCCCCGGCCAGCAACAGTGGCCGTAGGTGGCGTTGCTCGCGGCTTGCCCACTGGGGCACGACTGTGCGGTGGCGCTCGCGCTCGCCAGCATGACTCCCGCCGCGAGGGCACCCACGATCAAATTCCGACGACCGCTCATCCCCGTACCTCCGAATTCGCCTGCTCGTCTCCGAGCGCGCGAGAACATTCGCCAGGAGGTGCGCACCCTGTCAACCAGTCCATGGAAAAACAGAGCACGGCGGAACGCGCTGCCGATGGAGAATGCGAACGCTCGATCCGTCTGCACTGGAGCCGATAGGCATCATCGAGCGCGTCGCAAGGCGGGAGCACGGAGCGCGATGTGTCACTGCCGCCGACGGTGACCACGGTGCTCGAACCGGGCGATCTGATGAACGGGTACTACGCCGCGCGCGAACGTGTGATGGAGCGATTCGAGCGCGAGTTCCTCGACGCGGTGCTGAAGCGGTTCGACGGGGACTTCATGCGCGCCGCCGCGAAGGCGAAAGTGCACAACTCGTGGCTGCGGAAGATTGCGAAGAAGTATCGGTGACGCGCTAGACGCGCGCCGGATGATGCTCGTGCGCCGGTGGGCACGCGGGGCAGAAGGGCCCGCATCGCGGAACGTTCGCGCTACAGACGCGCCAGCGTGTTGCGCCGCACTCGCGCGGGCGCCGACAGCCCTTGCACCGGGCGTGCTTCGGATTCACCGCGCGGACGCCGCACGCGCACATCGCGTTGTCCCACGGCGTGCCGCGATCGCCCAGCGTCCATCCCTCTTCGCCGACTGGCCGATTGTGATGTCCCACGGGAACGGCGTAGCGCTCGCGCGACGCTGTGAGCAACGCGCTCGATGTCGCGCGCGGTCGACGAATGTCAGCGCGAATCGAGCAGCATTCCGCGCGGTCTCGCAGCGATCGTCATTGATGAGCGGCGAACGCAGCGCCGCACGCGCAACGTGAGCCATGCAGTGGCGTCCGCCGTGTCGCAACCGTCGCCGCCGAGCCATCCAGTGGCGTTCGGCTCATCGAGAGCGAAGCCACGAACGCCATCGAATCGCGCCCCGCCGATCGACACCGATGCCGCGCGAGCCATCTGATCGACGTCGCGGCATCGACGCCGGCGTCGCCGACGCCATCGAAAGGCTCGCCGCCGATCGAGGCCGGTGCCGCGCGAGCCACCTACTGGCCTTCGCCGCATCGAAATCCAAGCCGCGCGCGCCATCCGATAGCCGCCGCCGATCGAATCCAGTGGCCGCGAGAGCCATTCGATGGCCTTCGCGGGATGGAAATCCAAGCCGCGAGAGCCATCCGAAGGCCGCGGCCGATCGAATTCGATGGCCGCGCGAGGCATCGAAAGGCTTTCGCGGCATCGAAATCGATGGTCGAACGAACCATCCGAAGGCCGTCATCGATCGAAATCGATGGCCGAACGACCCATCGAAAGGCTGCTTCGGCATCGAAATCGATGGTCGAACGAGCCATCCGAAGGCCGTGGTCGATCGAAATCGATGGCCGAACGGGCCATCGAAAGGCTGCTTCGTCATCGAAATCGATGGCGGCGCGAGCCATCCGAAGGGCGTCGCCGATTGAAATCGATGGCCGAACGACCCATCGAACGGGCGTTTCGGCCTCGAATCAGGAGATTCGACCCG
>CBIHQZ010000764.1:0-4054 GCA_966212315.1 uncultured Myxococcales bacterium | reverse complement strand
GATGTCGAAGTTGACGTGAACGACACGAATGACGCGACTACGGGCGATGGCAACGTCCCTACTACGAGAGGAACGGGTCCTACCTACCGGGGAAGCGGCTGCGCGTGTCGCACGTCGGTTCGACTCGATGGCAATGCCTCGTCGCTCGGATCGATCGCGCTCGCGTTGCTGCTCGTGTCACGGACCCGACGCCGCGAATCGCGCCGGCGCCGAACTGCTTCGTGGGCGTGATCACACGCGCGTCGTCAGGGTGCGATGCGTGCGAGGAAGATGTCGCGACTGCTCTCGCTCGCGAGGCGATCGATGCCGAAGTCGACGCTGCCGGTGAACGATCCCGCAACGTACACGCCGCCGGAGCGATCGATCGCGACACCATTGCCCGCGCTCGAGAACCCGCGGCCGCGGAACACGCGCGTCCATCGTGATGTCCCACCTCCGTCGAAGCTCGCGATGAACCCATCGGAAAAGTCCGGCGCGGTCTGAGCGCCACTGCCGAAGTCGACGGCGCCTTGGAACTCGCCGGTGAGGTAGACGTCGCCTTGCGCGTCGATCGCCACGGTCGCGCCATCGTTCGCCGCACCGACGCCGTCGAGGCGATGCGTCCATCGTTCGTCGCCGTCGACGGAGTAACTGCGAAACACGGTTGTCGAGCGTGGCAACACGGGTCCATCGAACTGCGGAACGCCTCGGAAGAACGCAGCGAGATACACCCTGCCGCTCGCATCGACGGCGATGTTCGAGCCGAGATCCTCGTCCGAACGTCCGACGCTTCTCGACCACCGGTGCGCGCCACCGGGCGCGAAACTCGCGACGAAGACATCCGACATCCCGGTAGGCATCAACGCCCCGCCGCCGAAGTCCGTCGCGCCGAAGAACACACCGGTGAATGTCACGTTGCCCGAGTCGTCCACCGCAACGTGCGGCGCACCGCGATCGCTGCGGATGCCGTCGAACGAATGCGACCAGCGCGGCTGGCCGTCGGTGCCGAACGTAGCGAGCGTGTTGCCGTATGAAACCGCGAGCGTTCCGGATGCGCTGACCACGACGTCCACGCCGCGGGCGTGAAGTGTCGAGCCGATGCGATGCGACCAGCGATGGGTGCCGTCACGCGTGAAGCTCGCGACGTAGACCTCGGCTTCGCTCGGTTGAATCGTATCCAACGTGTTCGCGATCGCTCCGCCACCGAAGTCCACCGTGCCGGCGAAGAGCCCCGCCAGGTACAGGTTCCCTTCGCGATCGATCGCGATGTGATGCCGATTGCGAAAGCTGCCCACGCCGCCGAGTCGTCGCGACCAGCGATGGGCCCCGGCGCGGGTGAAACTCGCGAGGTAGATCTCCGCGTCGTTCGACGTGACGAGCGCACCGCCGCCGAAGTCGACGCGATGTGTGAACGTGCCGGCGAGATACACGTCGTCGTCGTGTACGGCGACGCTGTGCGCACGATCCCAGCCGCTTCCGAAACGCAGCGACCATCGTGGCGTGCCGTCGGATGCGAAACTCGCGAGAGCCGATCCGCCGCCGACGAGTACGCCGCTTCCGAAGTCCGCGCGGTCGGTGAAACTCGCGTCGAGGTACACATTGCCCGCGCCGTCCGCGCGCAGGTCCGAGACCAACACGTAGCCGCCCGAGGGCGCAGCCGGGCCGAATCCGCGCGTCCATCGGCGCTCACCGGCAGCCGTGAAGCTCGCCACGTTGCTCCCTTCGACGAGATACAAACGCCCTTCGTCGTCGAGCGTCGCGAAGTTCGCCTGCGGATCGAACGATTGCGTCGAGCGATAGACGCCGTCCGACGAGTAACGAACGAGCCGTTCGCGTTGCACGACGATGGATGCCCCGTCGCGCGTGACCGCGAAGCCGGTCGGCATGTTGCCGCCGATGTCGCGTGACCATCGCGTGGTGCCGGTGCTCGTGAGACTCGCGAGGTAGCTGCTCCCTCCGTCGGAGCGTGGAAGAGGTCCGTCGCCGAAGTCGACGGTCTCGCGGTATTCGCCGGCGAGATAGATGTTTCCACTCGCGTCTGTCGCGACCCTCGGCGCGCCTGCAACGGTTCCGCGGTCGAAGCGACGTGCCCATCGATAGTCGCCGTTCATGGTGAAGCCTGCGACATACAGGTTGTACTCGAGCCCCACGCTCTCGACGGGCCCGCCGCCGAAGTCGAGCGTGCCGGCGAAGATCCCGGTGACGAACACGTTCTGCGCATCGTCGACCGCCACGCGCGCGCTCACCTCGCGTCCCGGATCGCCGAACGCGCGGGCCCATCGGTACGCGCCCTCGCGCGTGAAGCTCGCGACGAACGGATCGCGTCGGTACAGAGACGCGGTGAGTTCTCCGCCGCCGAAGTCGACAGAGCCGGAGAAGTATCCCGCGACGTACACGTTTCCGACGCGATCGGTTGCGATGCTCTGCGCGCTCGTGCCGCGGATGAAGTGCGACCAGCGCGGCGTTCCATCCGACATGAAGCTCGCGAGACTTCCTTCGCCTGCGACGTAGATGTTTCCGTCGCGGTCCGTCGCGCTGCGGGTGGCGCCGCTCGGCCCTTCGCCGCCGAATCGATGCACCCACGAGCCGATGTCCTCGCATCCGTCGTCGCCGCAATCGTTCGCGACGTCGCGTGCTGTGTCACGGGCGTCACTCGCGTCGGACGCCGTGGCGCCATCGGAGGGGCGCACCATGCTCGAGCAGCCGGTCGCGAAGAGAACCGACAGCACGACGATTGTCGACTTGGCGATCGTGAATACGCGCGTCATCAAGGGCCTCTCGAGAAGAAAGAAGCCCTGAGTGTAGCGCTATCCGCGACGTCGCCCGAGGGCAACGACAGCGCGACGGCGAGGCGCTCCGGTCGAACTACGCGCGCGTCTGGGACTCAGTTCCACATTTGTTTGTCGTCGCGCCCGCCCGGGATCACGCGGAAGCGCTCGCCGCTCGAACGCCGTTTGCGCGTGCCGCGCGTGCGATCACCCGAGTCGTTCACGTTGCCCATCCGTTGGACGATCAGCATGTACACCAGTCCGCCCAGCAGTCCGCCGATCGATGCCAGCGCGGGCGCCGTGTGCGAGATCAACGCGAAGAGCGCGGAGACGCCGGCGAGCGCCATCGTGAGCTGCTTGCCGTTCATCTTCCCGAGGCCGAAGAAACTGGTCGGCGTGTTCGCGTTCTGGAAGCCCCAGCCGATGAGTAGCGCGCCCGCGATCGGTGTCATTCCGAGCACCGGCTCGGTGAGTATCTCCAGGGCGAAGCGCGACACCGCGATCACGATGACCGCGCCGCCGACCGTCCCCGCGACGGCGAGGCCGATCACGCGCTTGAGTCCGGCCGCCTCTTCGATCGGTGAACCGAAGAGCCATAGCGAGAGCACGGTCCACAGTGCGCCGAACGTGCGGGGATCTTCGAGCAGTGGGTACGTGAACGCGCGCCACAGTTCGAGACCGGGCACCACGCGCGACGCGATCAGCGCGAGGTAGCTCAGCGGCCGCAGCGCCGCATGCAGCGACGACACCTGCGTCACGATCACGAGCAGCAGCCACGCGCTCACCGTGTAGATCGACGCGATCTTCATCGCGCGCGTGAAGCGTGGGAGCACCAGGACGACTTGCTGCTGTTGCTCGTCTTTCACCTTGATGGCCCTAACGCCGAACGCCGACCCGAGCAAGTTCGCGCGACGATTCCCGCACGTTACGGGATCGGGTCCGCGACGCACGTCACGCGCGCGGGTGATGCGCCACCGGCTCGCAGCGGCATGGGCTCGCAGTGCCCGCGATACGCCGGCTGCCCCGCGGCATCGAAGCCGTTCAGGTCGAGGCCGTACTCGTCGAAGTCGAGTTCGTCCCACTGCACGGCGTTGAATCCATCTGCGCATCGCGCCGGGTTCGTACGCGCATCGACGACGGCATGGTTCGAACGCCGCAACGTCCAGATGATGGTCGCGACGTTCGCTGCGTTGCATTCGGGGCCGGTCGCATCACCCGCGTGCATGGCCCACGCGAACGTGGCGCGCAGCGATCCGCGGCCGGTCGCGAAGTTCGTGGGAGCGCCGGGGAAATCCGCGGAGGGGCGA
>CBIHQZ010000763.1:0-4057 GCA_966212315.1 uncultured Myxococcales bacterium | reverse complement strand
TATCGCAGGCATGACTTTCGTATCGTCGGTGTTCGTCCGACAAAAAACCGAGTCGTCGTCTGACAGCGATCCCGAGATGAGACTCGAACCCCGGGGGGAGAGTGTCTCGCTCGTCGCGAATCGAGACGGTCGCGCTTGCCTTCGAGCGCTCGACGCTGGCGAGGTCGCGTCCCCGAGAACGGCCGAGGCTCGCGTGGATACTGCGAATCGGGACGAATCGAGCGCTCGACTGGTGGTTCGGCACGCCAGTCGCAAAGGGGGGCGACGACTCGAAAGGAGTTCTCTGATGGAAGACCTGAACATGACAGCAACCGAATCGAAGCTCGCGGCCGCAATGCCCGAATCCACCCCGAAGACCACCACGAAGCAGCGTCGCGGATTCGCGGCGATGGACCCGTCGCGGCAGAAGGAACTCGCCTCGCGCGGCGGCAAGGCGTCGCACGCGAAGGGTACCGGCCACGAGTGGAGCCGCGATGCAGCGCGCACCGCAGGCAAGACCGGCGGCATCGCGTCGGGCATCGCGCGCAATCGCAAGAAGGCAATCCGCGAAGCGCAGAAGGCCGCGGCCGAGACGAAGACGCAGAGCTGAGAGAGCGTCAGAGGCCGAGAAGCCGCGGCACGATGTGAGTTGTCAGCAGCAGCGGCAGGAACATCAGGATTGTTCCTGCCCCGAGCGCGACGACGATCACCGAGAGCGCGTAGATCACCGGTGAAGATCGGTGGCCGAACGCGCGCCAGAGGCGAACGTGAGTTCGGAACACCGCGCCATCGAGCGCGGTGCCGGGCGGAGCGCGGAAGAACAGCACCATGAATCCCGCGATGGGATAGAGGTGCACGATCTCCGCCCAGCCGAACGTGAAGATGAAGTTGGTGAAGATGAGTGTGAGTGCGAGCGTGGTGAGCTTGTCGAAGATCCCGATGAGCAGCAGCAAGCCGAACATCATCTCGCCGAGGGCCGTGGTGAACGACCATGCTTCGCGCGTGAGCGCGGGATACATGTGTCGCGGGCCTGCGATGAGTTGCGGGAACTGATCGCCCACGCCGATGAAGAGCGGCGCGAGGTAGATCTTGTTGATCAGTCCGAGCAGGAAGAAGCCGACGCCGAGGCTCAGACGCATGCCGAAGAGTTGCTGACGGTTCAGCGGTTCGGACGTGCCCTTGTCGGCGAAGTAGTAGAAGAACGCCGTGGCGAGCACGGGGATCGCGTCGATGGCGGCGATGCCGTACGCGAAGCATAGATAGACGAACACCGCGAAGCTGATCGCGCCGAGTACGCGTGGGAATCGACCCCACAGCACCCATGCGGCGAGGATCACTTCGACGATGCGCAGCGCGGTGCCGAGCGTCCCTTCGAGGGGAAAACTCGGCATGAAGAGCCATCCCTCGAACGCGCCCAGCGCGAGCACGAGGGCCGGGATCCTCGCGAACACGAACGTCGCGATCTTCTCGCCCCGTTCCATGGCCGGACCCTCGAGGTCCGCGTCGAGCACGAAGCGCAACGCGGCGCGTACGAATCGGCGTGGTGCCGGAAGTCTCCGCTCGCGCGTCCATGCTTCGGGCGTGGCGGGCGTGAGTCGATCGAGCAGCTCGGTCGCGAACAGGTACCAGATGGTGACGATGCCGGCGACGCCGAGCGAAGCCATCACGCTGAAGCGCAGCACGTCGCCGCGCATGGCGCGGAAGTACGCCTGGTCGACGGGGCGTCGCAGCGCGTGATGTACCCAGCGCTCGTGTGCCCACGCGAGGCCGGGCATCACAGCGATGAGCATCGTGGCCGCGAGCGCGAGCCATCGCAGCGTGCGCGCCGACGACGAATCAGCGCAATGCGTTCTGCGCCATGCCACGCAACACCTCCCGTTCGACTTCATCGACCTCGCTTCGATCGAGTCCGAATCGCTGCAGTGTGTCGACGAGGAATTCGTGCTCTCGCTTGTCGAGCGATCCGTCGCGCCATGCCACCGCATAGAGCAGCTTGTAGAAGTTCACCCGCTGTTCGGCGGGAAGATGCTTGCGAACGAGCGAGGCATCGATGTCGACATCGCGCTTTCGTTCGGTCTCGATGCGCGCGTCCGCTTCGGCGGCGTCGCGAATGCCGTGCGCGGTCGCAAGCACCTCGTGAAGGAACTCGCGTTCGCTGTCGGCGATGACGCCGTCGCGCGCGGCGACCTTCACCAGCCAGTTGAACAGCATGTCGTCCTTGATCGACGCGAAGGTCTCGACGACGAGCTGTCCGATGTACGCCGCGTCGGTCTGGAGCGGGCGCCCCTCGGGAACCTCGATCGCTCGCACTGCGCGCTGCCAGACCGCGTCGCCATCGGCGGGCTTCACGTCGAAGTGCATCGACCAGAACACCAGCAGACGGCGCGCGTCCTCGGAGAAGAGCGAGGACAGCTCGTCGCCGACGACGCCGGTGCGCAGCGCGTGACTCGGCAGATCGAGCGTTGCCGTGAACGCGTGATCGCCGCGCTTCGGATCCGCGGTCATCGGCACCGAGCGCACGTAGAGATCGCGCGCGCGATGGTCGAACATCGTGCAGCGCAACGTCGCGACGACTCGCACCGCGCGCCCGCCGCGCGGGACGACGCGCGCGTGCGCAACGATCGAGTCACCCGGACGGGCAGCGCGCGGCATCACTTCGAACGACGTTTCGCCGAGCACAAGCCAGCGCCGCACGAGTCGCGCGATCGCAACGGCGCCTGCGCCCACGAGGACCAGTGCGAGCGAGGCGAGCGCCAGGATCAGAAGATAGATCGCCACGCCGATTCGCCCTCGCGTCAGGAGAGCCCGTTGCGCCGCGCGCCGTCAAGAAAACGTGCGCGTCAGCGGCTGTACGAACGCGAGAGCAGCCCGTACACGCGCGTGCACGGCGCATCGTGGGTAATCACGCCCGACGGATCCGTCGTGGTGGTGACCGGCGCATTCCACTCGGCGATGCCGGCCCATTGATAGGTGCTCTCGGTGAACCCGAGGAAGATGCACATCTCGTCGTCCCCGACGCCGTAGTGCACGGCCGTGTCGCGCGGATTGTCGAAGTCGCAAGTGACGCGGAGCCCCGTCGCGCCGGTGAGATCGTACGCGGGCATCAGCGTGTGTCCGTCGGGCTCGCCGATGAGACGATTCGTTTCGAACACCGACGCACCATCGTTCGGTCCGCCCACGACGTTGACGCGCATCCCGCGTCCGAGGCCGTGATAGTGCGGCATCCCGTAGTACATGTGGAAGTCGAGCGGGCGGCCCACCAGCATGCGATGCGGCGTGTCGAAGTCACACGCGGTGGTCGAGAGCGATCGCGTGTGCGGCGCGAGATTGATCGGGTTGAACTCGAGATAGAAGCCGCTCAAGCGCGTCTGCACCTGCTCGCGCGGAATCGGGTGCAGTTCGATTCGCGTCGTCACGTCGATCGGCGCCGCGGTCGTGTTGAGCATGTGCACCTGGCCGATGATGCGAACGTTCGGCGGCAGCGGCAGCGCGACGCCCGGCGGAAACTGCTGCACCTGCTGGGTCGCTTGCGTGCTCTGCGCGAAGAGCACGCCACCGACCGACGCGGCCGCGCCCTGATCGAACGACCGCGAATCACACGGCCACGTGCCATCGGGCCCGGCGTAGTAACTCGGCGGGACGAAGATCCAGTTCGAGTGATGCATCCCGGGTGACGCGTCGAACGTGATCGCGTTCACGTAGAGCATGTCGGCGTTGTGCACCGTGAAGCTCTCACAGAGCCCGGTGATCTCTTCACCGGGTGCGATCGTGCGCGGCACCGATGCATGCGAGAGCGTCACGGGCGTTCCCGAATCGTCGTGCGCCGCATCGAACGACGGCACGTCGGGGAGGATAGCCGCGTCGATGTCGCCATCGCGTGCGTCCGTGCTCAGTGGTGTGACGGGCGTGCAACTCGCGACGAGCACGAGCGTGGCGAGGGGAGCGAGGGTGCGCATGGCGATGCGAAGAAGTATCGCGCGGCGCCTGCGAAAGGGCCGCTGTGATTGATGTGAACGCATGTTCAGTGCTACGGTTCCGATCGTCATGATCCCTCGGCCGATCGCGAACCCGCCGAACC
>CBIHQZ010000762.1:0-4061 GCA_966212315.1 uncultured Myxococcales bacterium | reverse complement strand
ATCAGTCCGCAGTGGCGGTCGAGCAGCGAATCGCGACGGTCGACGAAGTATTTCGGCTCCAGAACGTGGCCGAACTCACGCTCGCCGAAGAGCGCTATCTCCCGCGGACTCGACCGATCTCGTCGGCGCCGCGCCCCGCGGTCCAGCGTGCCGGCGTCCCACCGAGGATCGACTCGGTGTTCCCGCCCGGCGATCCCGCGCGATCGAGCTGAAGTCGCGCGCGCCGTTGTCGTATCTCGGCTGCGCGGAGGGCAGTCGCAAACGCGTGCAACGCGCGCTCACGCGGGCGTTGGGGATTCGTGACGGGGCGATCCGAACCAGGTGGTGAGCGCCTCGAGCAGCCCCCGATCCGTCCCCTCGCCCACCCACGCGACGTACCCATCGGGGCGAATCAACACCGCACTCGGCGCCGCGACCGCACCGAGCACCGGCAACTCCCACGTGCCCGCGTAATGCGCGCCGATCCGCGGCACGCGATCCGTCCATCGCGCTGCGACATCGAGTACGCCCGGCGCACCCAGATCGAGCAGCACGGCGCGCGCATCGTGCAGCATCGTGAACACCCGCCGCGGTCCGTCGTCGGTCACCACCTCGAGATCCGGCATGCGCCGCCCGAGCAGCGGATGCCCCGCACCGAGGTCGTAGCGAATGTCCAAGCCCGACATCATCCCTGCGTAGCGCTTGCGCGGTTCGTCCAGCTTCAACAGCTCCGCCATCATCGCGTGCATCGCCTTCGTCCGATCGTCGCCGCGATTGAGCGATGTCTGCGCCATCGTGCTTTCGAGCACGCGCGCGGCGATCGGGTGGCGCTCGGACTGATAGCTATCGAGCAGACCTTCGGGCGATGTGCCGCGCACCACCTGCGCCAGTTTCCATCCGAGGTTCACGGCATCCTGCACACCGATGTTGAGCCCCTGCCCGCCCGCCGGTGCGTGCACGTGGGCCGCGTCTCCGGCTACGAGCACTCGTCCCGCGCGATACGTCGCCGCCTGCCGCGCGGCATCGGTGAACCGCGAGATCCACGTCACGTTGTGAACGCCGCAGTCGGTTCCGTACACAGCAACGAGCGCCGCGCGAAGATCGTCGAGCGTCACCTGGTCACCTTGCATCACGCCCGGCTCGTTCAACACCATGCGCATGCGCGGGCCGTCGCCGATCTTGCCCACGGCATTGACGCCGCGCTCGTTGCGCCGAATCCCAGGTGGCGGCGGATCGCGCATCTCCGCCTCGGCGATCAGGTAGCTGATCGACGGATCCCATCCCGCGAATTCGATGCCCGCTTTCTTGCGAACCACGCTGCGTCCACCGTCGCATCCGATCAGGTACTGCGCGCGCAACGAATCGCCGTTCGAGAGCGCGACTTCGACGCCGGTGTCGTCTTGCGTGAAGTCCGTCACGTCGAGACCGCGATAGATCGGCACGCCACGTTCGTCGACCCACGCCGCCAGCGTCCGTTCGATGCCCTCCTGCCCGAGTGCGAGCCCGTAGTTGTGGCGCGTCGGGAAGTCGCTGATGTCGAGTGGGATCATCGCGAAGCCGGCGACCTGCATCGTCTGCCCTTGCGACAGAAAGCGTTCGGCGATCCCGCGTTGATCGAGCACCTCGATGGTCCGTGCATGCAGACCACCCGCGCGCGTTCCCTCGACGTGCTGCGTGGTGCGTCTTTCGACGATCGCGACGTCGATCCCCGCAAGAGCGAGTTCGCCCGCCAACATCAAGCCCGTCGGACCTCCACCTGCGATGACTACTGCGTGCGTTTTCATGGTCGGGGACCATGCAGCATCGCCCGGGGCTTCCGGCAATCCCCCCACTCTGGTATATGGTTGCAGCGGGTGGCGACGGGGGCTGGCGCGCACCGAGCATGAAGCTGAAGAGACGACTTCGCTGGGTCGGTGGAATCGTCGCCGTGCTCGCAATCGTTCTCGTCGCGATCGCGCCGTCGTGGCGCAACTACTACCTTCCGCGACGCACGGTGCGCGTCGTCGCGGACCAGTTGTACGTCGCGGGGAGCACGAGCCCGCGTCACCGGTTGGACCTGTATCTCCCGACGACCGGCGCGCGGCCGTGGCCGGTCGTGGTGTTCGTGCATGGCGGCTACTGGCGGCCCTTCGATCGCAGACTCTTCCAGCCGTTCACGGGCCTTCACGGCTGCGTGGGCGTGGCGCTCGCGAATCGCGAGGTATTGACCGCGGTGGTGAGCTACCGGCAGTTCCGCGATGCGAGCAGCATGCAAGATCCACTCGACGACATCGCACACGCCGTGCGGTGGGTGATCGATCACGCCGCGGCCCAGGGCGGTGATCCATCGCGCGTGTACGTCGTCGGGCACTCGGCAGGCGGCTTCATGACGGCGCTGCTGGCCCTCGAACCGGAGCACCTGCAACGCGCCGGCGTCGAGCCGCGACGTGTGCGCGGGTTCGTCAGCCTCGCGGGTGTCTACGATCTGCAGCGACTCGCCCACGGCATCGGCTCGAGCCTCGCACCGGTCGTTCGCGCATCGGCGCCGACAGCGGAAGCCGTGGAACGCTTCTCACCGTACCGTCACGTCGAGGCGAACCATCCACCGATGCTCCTCGGCATCGGCGACGACGAGCCGGTCACGCGGGAGGAATATCGCCGCATGCTCGCGGCGCTCTCTGCGAATGGCGGGGACGTGCGCGGGTTCGAAGCGCCCGGTGAGGGCCACATGGACCTCGTGATGCACCTGTCGCGTCCGGGAAGTCGCGTGCTCGCGGAGATCGTTCGGTTCATCGACGCGCATCCGTGAGGTGCGGAGTCGTGGTTCGACAGGCTCACCCTGAGCGGACGCGATCCGGGCGTCCTGTCTCACGTCGTTACGGTCGGTCGCGCACACGCCCCGCGGCCTCAATCGCCCACATGTTGGCCGAGCGCCGCGATCGCGCGCCATCCCATGTAGGCGCGCAGGCTCTGGATCCTCCCGTCGCGCACTTCGATGATGTCGACCGAGAACGCATCGCGGTCCGACGCATCGCGGTACTCGATGGCGGCGACGCTCCCGCTCACGATCGGTGGCGCGTGCCCTCCCCACGGGCGGCCGCGTTTCTCGAACGCCCGTGCGAGAGCGCGGATCTCGTCGTGACCGCGGGCCACGCCCTCCTTGCGGTCGAACACGCGCGAGACGATCGGGCTCTCGATCGTGGCGTCGGGCGCGAAGAGCGCGACGAGGGCTTCCACGTCGTTCCGAGCCGACGCTGCTTCCAACTCGCGGATGACACGTTCCACCGGACTGACGTCTTCGTCTTTCATCGTCGCCTCCTCGTCTCGCCACGCGTCAGATGAACTGCTCGAGGTACGCGCCGCCGACCTGTCGCGTCACCGCATTGAGACGGTTCCACAGGTTGATGAGACCGATCGACATGACGAGCGCGTTCAGTTGCGTCTCGTCGTAGTGCCGCGCGGCATCGTTCCAGAGTTCGTCCGGCACCGGATCGGCGCGATCGCTGAGTCGCGACGCGGCCTCCGTGAGGGCGAGTGCAGCACGCTCCGCAGGCGTGAAGTACGGTGCCTCGCGCCACGCGGACACGGAGAAGATTCGCTCGTCCTTCTCACCGAGCTTCTTCAGCGCGCGCGAATGCATGTCGACGCACACGCTGCATCCGTTGATCTGACTCGCGCGCAAGTTCGTCATCTCGAGAAGCGCGCGCGACACGCCGGCCTTCTCGATCGACTTGTGGACCGCACCGAGTGCTTCGAATGCGCCGGGCAGACTCTTCATCGGGTGGTTCTTCGTTCGTGGTTCCATCGTCGTCTCTCCTTGTGGGGTGTCGAGACACGCGACGCGCAGATGCACCGCCGGATCGAAGTGCCATCTCGGTCCAGGGCACTTCGTCACGTCATGCGTTCGTCGCGGTCTCGGGTGGATGACGTACGAGGGAGAGCAGACGTGACCGATTGGACGACGAAAATGTGACGGAGAAGAAATTCGGCGCAAAAAGGCCGTGTTTGCGAACTACTTCATCGAGCGGAAGCACGACGCCCGCGCTTCACGGTGCGACGACCGCGCTCGCCGCGGAGAGCAACTGCCGGCTCTCGCCGTTCGC
>CBIHQZ010000761.1:0-4062 GCA_966212315.1 uncultured Myxococcales bacterium | reverse complement strand
ACGCCGCTCCCCTGACGAACCGAGATCTCGCGTCCACTCGCGCGCACGCGCACGCTGCCTTGTTGCACCGCGAGACGCGTGGCTCCGCTTGCGTCGGCATACACGACAGCTTCTTAAGCGGCTTAGAACGTCATCGTAGCGGCGCGCGTGGCGAGCGTGAACGACGCATTCGGGTGCTCCGTCTGCGCGCCGACGCTCACTGCGACCTGACCGCGCACGAGCGAGGTGTCGTCGGTCGCTTGCTGTCCCGCGGCCGGCGCAGCCATCGGCGCAAAGACGACGAGCGCAGAATTCTCGGAGAGCCGCGCGACCGCGGGTCCGAGCGTGAGATCCGCGGAGCCGTTCGCGCGTGTCGTCACCCGCTGACCCGCGTGCAGCGTTTCGTTGGCCGATGCGTTGTGGCGCTCGGTCCCCGTGGTGATCTCGACGTCCGACTGCGTTCCGCGAACGCGTGCGTCGCGCGAAGGCGGCGTGGCGTTCTGCGCGAACGCGGCGAGGGGGACGATGGTGATACCGGCGAAGGCGAGAACTCGGATGGCGGTGCGCATGAGTGCGCGGCATTGTACGAGCCACCGGCGCTGGCGTTGAAGCCCGATTCGCTCATTCGTCCGCGGCGTGAATTCGTGCCACGGACACGGTGCTCACTCGACGAGGCCGACCACGTTGCGCGCTTGACGTGACAGCTCGATCGCGTCCTTGAGACGGTCGAAGATCTCGCGCGACTCCGGCACGCCCCAGAGAAGGAGCGTCGGGTTCGTGACGTCGTGCGTGATGATTCGAATGGTCGCGACGTTGAGCATGCGATCGAGAAACGACTGGTTGAATTCGAGATCGCGAATCTTCCAGAGCTGAAGTGTCTCGATGCGCTTGCTCAGCACGCCGGACTCGACGTCGATGGTGCGGGTCGTGATCTTGTAGCGGATCGACCGACGCATCAGATCGAGCGCGAGCCACCAGACGCCGCCGGCCACGACGATGACCGACCCGACGATGAGCGCGATCGTCCAGTTCACCGAACTGGCGGCAACGACAGGGAGCGTCGCCCCGACCGCGATGCCGAGCACGATCACCAGCATCGCGCCGACGTACGACCAGAACCGCGCCTTCCATGACGGGGTGCCGCCGAAGATCGGGATCGCATCGGTCGCGGGAGGTACCGCGGGCGCCCCGGCTCCCGATGGACGCGCCGCGAGCGGATGAGCGCCGGCCGGTGCACTGCCGGCTACGAGATCACTTCCGCAGAAGCGACACTTGATGGCGGCGTCTTGAATTTCTTCGGCGCAAAACGGGCAGCGCTTCATAGTGCGCGCAGGATATCAGACCCGCGGCGCGCGGCGGCGATGCGTGATCATCGCGATGACGACCGCGAACGCGACGACCCTCGCCGCACGAGGAAGGCGAGCAGGGCCGGCCGGAACGCGACAATCGCAGGCGGGAACGAGCATGTCGGCGACGGTCACGCGTGGCGCGATGGGCGATGGCGGACAATCCCATCCCGCGTGGCGGAGCGTACAGCGATCGAGGACGGTGCCGTCGGGGCGCACCGCGGTGAACACGATCGCGTCGCGTTCGACATCGGCTCGCACGTAGTGATGCTCGCTCGCGAACGCCTGCGCGTACGGACGAACTCGCGCGCGACGATAGAGCGGCGCGCCGCCACCGCCCGACACGAGGTATCGCAGTCCGGCGTCTTCGCCGCGCTCGAAGATGTGATCGTGTCCCGAGACCACCAGGTCGACGTGGTGCCGGCGGAACTCGTCGTCGAGCGACGCAGCGCGGGCCGCGCGATTGGCGCCGTGAGGACCGCATGAACACATGCCCCAGTGCATCGCGACGATGACGAACCCGTCGGGCACTTCGGCGCGCGCGCGGGTGAGCGCGACGTCGAGCCATGCGCGGCGCGACGCGGAGGTCCAGTCGTCGAACGCGTTCAGCACGACGAACCGCACCGACCCGTAGCCGAACGTGTAGTCCAGTTCGGGCGCCGGCGACGTTGCATCGACGTGCACGTAGCGGCGAAACGCATCGACACCCGACGAACCCGGGCGTGCGATCTCGTGATTGCCGATGACCGGCACGAGCGGCGCATCGCGGAGCAGATCGCGCTCGATCGAGAAGAACATCTGCCAGCGTTCGAGGTCACGTCCGTCGGACACGAGGTCGCCGGTGTGGACCAGGAAGTCGGCTCCTTCGGTGCGGATCGATTGCGCGAGCCGCGTGTGTATCGCCTCGTCGCTGCGCGTGTCGCCGTAGATCACGAAGCGGAACGGCGCCGGTTCGTCGGGGGCCGTGACGAACGAACCGCCGCGCGAGTCGATCGCGGGACCCGAGACCTCGTAGCGATAGCGTGTGCCGGCGCGGAGCGCGTCGATGTGGATCTCGTGCAGCGCGACGGTCGCTGCGTCGTCGATGGTGCGGGACGGCAGCGATCCGTCGACGGGCGCGAGCACCACCCGCAACGGGCCGGGCTGTCGACGCTCGAGCATGAGCGTGATCGAGTCGGTGCGCGGTTCCATCAACCACGGACCGTTGCGCACGCCGCTTCTGTCGGTCGCGTGCGCGGTCGCGGTCGCGGTCAGGAGCAACGCCGACGCGACGGATGCGAGTGCGACTGTTGCCCGCGGCACGAAGGCGCTATAGCGCACGGGTGGGTGCACGGTCACGAAAGCCCGCTGCGAAGAGCGCGAAACGAACGGCTCGCACGCGACGGCCGAGTCGGCAGGAAGCGCTGGCGCGGGTGCTCGAAAGCGAGGCGACCTGCGATCGCGTGCTCGCCCTCTCGCGTGATCCGGTGCAGTTCCCGCGGCGCTATGCCGACCCGAACGATCGCGCACTCGCGGCAATGCTCGCGGCGCTGATGGCGTTCGGTCGTGTCGAGACGATCCGCGCGAAGCTCGGCGTGCTGCTCGAGTTGCTCGGCCCCTCGCCGGCACGCACGGCGCGTGACGTCCCCGCTGACGAACTGGTGGCGCGTCTCGAGCACTTTCGCCATCGCACGTTTCGCGGCGACGACATCGCGCGCCTCGTGCACGCAGCGGGGCGCTTGATCGCGCGCGATGGTGCGTTGTTCGCGCATCTCGAAGAGTCGTTTCGCCGTCACCAGACTTTGCGCGGCGCGCTCGCTGACTACACCGATGAACTCCGCGCGATCGCGTGGCCCGGCGGGCCGACCCGCACCGCGCGCCATCTTCTTCCCGACCCGCGCGGACCATCCGCGTGCAAGCGACTCGCGCTCATGGCGCGCTGGATCGTTCGACCCGACGACGGCGTCGATCTGGGACTCTGCGCGATTCCCTCGGCGGCGCTGGTGATCCCGCTCGATGTCCACATCCATCGCATCGCGCGCACGCTCGGATTCACGCGGCGCGACAGTGCATCGTGGCAAGCGGCGGAGGAGGTCACCGAAGCGCTCCGTGGGCTCGACGCCAACGATCCGGTGCGCTTCGACTTCGCCCTCTGCCACGTCGCCATCGATGCGGTTCGCACGCGCCGTGCGTGAGGCGATTCAGCGGCGCGTGCGCATTGCGAGCGTGTGACCGAACGATCGGATCATCGGATCGGCCGGCGCGAACGAAGCGCGCGACGTCATCGAGAGTCCGCCCGCGCTGCCTTCGAGAAGAAGCGCACGCCCGCTCGTCATCGCGTTCTCGGCGCCGACCGTCACGTCGGCAAGCCCGTCGCGCGTGACGTCGCCGACACCGACGATCGTCGCGCCCCACGCCTCGGCCGCCGCTCCGACCGTGATGCTTCCGTCGATCGCGAGCGCCGGTGTCGCTGCGTTCAAGCTCGTTCGGCCGAACACCCACGCGATGCGGCCACCGCCCGGTGCACCGATGACGATGTCGTCGAGCCCGTCGCCATTGATGTCGCCGCTCCATCCGAGTCCATCGCCGAAACCGGTCGCGCCCGCGGGAGCCGTGATCGTCACGGGACCGGTGACATTGGGACCGAAGTTCGCGCCGCCGAAGAACAGAAGAACCCGCTCGTCCGTACCCGCGCGCGATGTCGCGACGAAGTCCCCGAAGCCATCGCCGTTCACATCGCCGACGAAGGCTACGTGTT
>CBIHQZ010000760.1:0-4077 GCA_966212315.1 uncultured Myxococcales bacterium | reverse complement strand
GCCGGTGGTGATCGACGAGCACCCTCATCGTCATCATCACCGCGACTCCTCGAGCGAGACGTGTTCACGACGGTCCGCCCCTCGATCACATCGGTGGGGCGGACGTCGCATGCACGGACGATCGCCAACTCACTCGTCCGGCACGAGATCGACGATCTCCTTCGCGTCGGGGAATCGCCCGCGCTGATGTTTCGAGAAGACGAGCTGGTCGTCGACGAACACGTCGAACACACCACCGCTCCCTTTCTCGAGGACTGGATCGACACCGGTTTCTGCTTTGATCGCGGCCGCGAGACCCGTGGCCCGTTGCAGATACCCTCAAGCGATGCAGTACTTGATGCGCACCTTCATGATTCACCTCGTGGAGAGATCGTTGCGTAACACGTGCCGCTGCGCGACCGATCCGATGCGACGGCGATAGTCGAAGTGGCGACGCACGAATGCGGGCCGCTGAACGCGATCACTGCGGGACGCAGAGCACGACGACGGTCGGGCGAATGGACGCGGGCGACGTCGGGCTGGCTGCCCGTACCGCCATCTGGATTTCGCGCGTGCCGGTGGGACAAGAGCACCCGCCCGTGAACGGGTTGCTCGCGGCGCATTGCGGAACCACGGTCGCTTCTGTGAAACGTTGGTAAGCGCCTCGAAACCAGTCCGCGGATGCCGGCGTGCGCGTGCAGAACACCAGATTGCCTTCGACCGTCGGGCATCCACCGGGTGTCTTCCGCGTGAGCATCGTGATCGGTGTGGTACCCGACGGGCACGAACACGCCCCGGTGTGAGGATTCGGAATCTGGCAGTCGCGCGGTGCGCACGTCGAGGCGGCCGAGATTTGCAGATAAGCCCCCGCAAAACTCGAGGTCGCGCTCGGTGTCGGCGGCTCGCAGAGATTGAACGAGGCAGGACCGACGTCGGTGTCGCAGTACGTCTGCGCCCCGTAGGTGATCGTCGCGAAGCCCGCAGGGCACGAGCATCCGCCCGTGAGTGGATTCGGCGTTACGCAGGTGGACGGGCAATTCAGCGTGGTGTCGACGAAGCCACCACCGAAGTTCGAGCAGCGCCCTTGCACGGAGACGAAACCAGCAGCGCATACGGGCGTGCACGTTCCCGCGACGCAGGTCTGCGTTCCTCCGCCGACGGGTGGACACGCGTTGCTGCATGCACCGCAGTTCGTCGGGCTGGTGCGAACGTCGACTTCGCAGCCGTCACCCGGGTTGCCGTTGCAGTCGGCGAAACCCGTCACGCAGGTGTACGTGCAGCGACTCGCGCTACAGGCGGCGGTCGAATGCGCGTGGGCTGGACAGGCCGTGCAAGAGCCGCAGTGCATCGGGTCGGACGTCACGTCGATGCACGAGGTGCCGCAGAGACTCTGTCCGGTGGCGCATCCGGTCGTGCACTGGTTTCCACTGGTGCTTCCCGAGCAGAGTGGCGCAGTCGAGTTGCAAGCCGTCGCGCACGCGCCGCAATGCGCGGCCGTGTTGAGCGGCGTCTCGCAGCCGTCGCCCGCGGGATCCGACAGATCGCCGTTGCAGTCGCCGAATGCGGCCGCACAGACATAGCGACAGCCCGAGCCATCACACGCGGACGTGGCGTTTGCGCGGGGCGTACAGGGCGAACACGCGGTGCCGCAGGTGTCGATCGAGGTGCTGTCGACGCAGGTCGAGAGACAGAGGTGGCGACCGGCGGTGCAGACCGCGGTGCACACGCCCGCTTCGCATCCCGGCATTCCGCCGATGACGCCCGGGCAGCCGATGCCGCATCCACCACAGTTCGTCGGATCGCTCTGGGTGTCGACGCATCGGTCGTTGCAGGGTGTTCCGCCGTCGCAGGTCGTCGCCGGTGCGACGTCTTCGAGCACGTGATCGTCGGGAGACTGTGAATCCGCGACATCCGAATCGATCGTGACAACGGCATCGACGGCGGAGGCACCATCGCGTACGAGATCGTCGTAGAGCGCGCGGTCGTACGCGTGACACGCGCCGAACACCAGCGCGCCGACGATCGCCGTGACGATCCCGAGTCTCACCCGCGCGATCGTATCAGCGATCGACGGTTCGTTCGTGCCGCCTCGTCGAATGCCGTGCTGTTCACACGCGAAGCACGTCAGACGGGCGTCTTACGCGCGAGCGGGCGCGATTGCGTTCAGGGCACAGCTTCCCACCACGCTGCGTACGTGAAGGGGGTGACGTCGAAGTCGCACAGTCCGACGACGCGCATGTACATCGGCGACGTGACCGGACCGAAATCGAAGATCAACTGTCGCGTGCCCTGTCGCACCGGCAGGCGGAACTGGCGGATGGTTTCGTCCGTGGGGCGCATCGTCGACGGCCCGGAACGCGAGTGCGTCTGCAGCCGGCAGGTCGCGAGCAACGGGTAGTGCCGCGGCGAAGCGACGACGCGTCGCCGTGCTACGTTCGACCATCCTTCATGCCATCAGCAATCACGACACGATTTCCCCTGCGCTGCGCGCTCGCCGTGGCCATCGCGTTCGGAAGCACGGCGTGCGCGGCGCGGTCGATCGGCGAGGGTGACGGTTCACCCGACGACGCGCGCGCGGATCGCAATGCGATCGGCGATGGCGGCGACGTAGGCGTCGACATTCCGTACCGCGACGTTCCTATTTCGTACGACGTGTTCCGCGAAGATCGCTGCCCGGGCGACGCAGGCGGCGCGGAACGGGCCTACTCGTGCGATCCGTGGATGCCCGCAGTGGGATGCGGCGACGGGCAGGGTTGTTATCCCTGGATCGAATATCCGTCGGAGCCGTGCGGGCACGAGATCTATCACGCCGACTGCTTCCCGACGGGGCCGATGCCGGTCGACGGCTTCTGCACGAGCACCACCGATTGCGCGGCAGGGCTCACCTGCTTCGTCACCGGGTCGGGCAATCGCTGCCTGCTTCTGTGTCGCAATGACGGAACCGCGCCACAGTGTCCGAAGGGCCGCGTGTGCGAGCCGACCGACCTCCCCGATTTCGGCGCATGCGACTGATGCGTGCGTGGAGATCGGGTGCGTGCGCGCTGATCGTTTCGTTGCTCGCGGGATGCGGCGCGAAGACGGGGCTGCAGACCTGGGACGCCGAGCCGGTGCCTCCCGAGTGTCAGACCGACACCGATTGCGACGACGGGCTCTACTGCACCGGCGCGGAAGCGTGTCGCGAAGGGCGCTGCATCGCGGGGGCGCCGATCGTGTGCACCGACGGCGACCAATGCACCGACGATGCGTGCGTGGAGCAGTCGCGGTCGTGCGTGCACCGAGCGGCCACGCGCGACGTCGATGGCGACGGATACAACGGACCGCGCGCGGGGCATCAAGCCGGCGACAACGGTTCGTGCGGCGATGACTGCAACGATGCGAACGCTGCGATCCACCCGGGCGCGACGGAGATCTGCAACGGCGTCGACGACAACTGCAACCTGATCATCGACGACAACGCGACCTTCACGCCGGCCGACACCGACGTCGCCGTGAGTGGCATCGAGACCGCGCCTTCGGGACCGGGCGGCATGGCGTGGTCGGGCACGCAGTACATGTCCAGCTTCTGGGGCTACACCGGCGGGAAGGCGCACGTGTACTTCGCGCCGCTCGATCGTCTCGGCAACAACCTCATGCCGCCCCAACGGCAACTCACGCTCAATCAGAGCGATGCATACGGCGCGGCGGTGGCGTGGACCGGCACCGTGCTCGGCGTGGTGTGGCAGGACCGTCGCGACGGTGACTACGAGATCTATTTCAATCGGCTCACGCCCGATGGCGACACCCTCGGCCCTGCGCAGCGCGTGACGTTCACGCCGGGCTTCTCGATCAATGCGAGCATCGCGTGGACCGGCAGCGAGTTCTTGCTCGCGTGGCAGGACGAACGCGATTCGCGCGACACGGGTGCGTACGAGATCTACGCGCAGCGCATCGATGGCGAGGGGCGGCAGATCGGCGAGAACGTTCGCATCACCAACGATCCCGCGAACAGCGAAGCGCCGATCATCGCGTCGAGTCCGCGCGGCACGGCGATCGTGTGGCTCGATGGTCGCGGCGGAGCCATCGGTGATCCAACGGGGTCGCGTGGCATCTGGTTCAACA
>CBIHQZ010000759.1:0-4080 GCA_966212315.1 uncultured Myxococcales bacterium | reverse complement strand
CGTCGCTCTCGAGGTCGACGGAGTAGTAGAGCGCAGGCGCATCGGGGTTGATTCCGGCAGCGCGATCGGGACTCCATGCCGTGGCGAAGTCCAAGCCATGCGCGTCGATGGGGCTCGTGACCGCTTGCGGTGCGTGACACGCGATGTTCGCGGCCGGCACGCGGATCGACGCACGCACATCGAAGGGCTGCGACTGGTTCGGGCGCACGCCGCCGACTGCGATGACGAGATCACGCGGCGCAGTGCCGTCGTTCATCACGTGCATCACTTCCTCGGTCGCGCCCTCACCGGCGTTGCGGATCGGATTGCAGGTCGTCGCGCCGCAGGAATCGAGCGTGCGGAGCATCAGGTCGGCGGCGAAGAGGTCGGGGTCGGCGACGAAACTGAACAACCGGCCCGGCGGAATGGTCACGCGGTAGAAGAGACTGTTGCCGGTGTACAGATCCGCCGAGCACTCGACGCGTGACGATGCGGTCGCGAGGTCTTCGTTCGTGAGATCGATGCCATCGGTGAGCACCGTCGCCGATGCACACGACGCGTTGCTCGCGTACGGGGCCAGTGGCCAGAAGCGCGGGAAGATCGTGAACGATGCGTCGTAGGCAGCCAACGACGACACGCCCACGAACACCGTTCGCGGGGCATCACCGGGATTGTCCGCGACGACCGAGGTGGTGCCCTGGTCTCCGCCCGGGATGCGCCCGTACGTCAGGCATTGCGACGCGCCGCAGCCGTCCATCACGCGGATCGCCGACGACGTACGCGTGGCGCTGCGACCGAGCGTGAGGCTCACGCGTTGATGCGGCGGAATGGTGACGCGATAGAACGCCTGCTGCCCGGGGAGCGGGTAACACGTGGTGTTCGGTGCGCCGCCGAAGCCGGTGTTGCCGGTCACCGACGTGCCGGCGATCTCGGCCGCAGTCGCGCAGCTCGATTCGGGCGGCGGCGCGAACGAGGTGAGCGTGAGGTGGTAGTTTGCCGTGGTCATCTGCGTCGACGCGAACCCGTCGACGATGACGTAGTAGTCGCCAGGATCGAGTACCCGCGTGAGGCTCGTGACGCGCGCATCGGTGTCGGCGGCCGTCGCGTGGCAGCCGAGTTCGGTGAGGGCATCGCTGCAGCGCGATCGAATGCTGAGCACGCCGTATCGGTTGTCGAGAACGAGCGTCACCCCGAGGCGTGCGTCGAGGTGCAACGGGAAGATGTCTTCGCCCGTCGCGCTGCTCACGCAGCGAGTGGACGGGATGCGATTGGCGCCGTCGAGCGTGCCGTCGAAGGCGTCGCTCGGCAGTGTGAGCGCGCGCTCGGTCGCGAGCGTGCAAGCAGGCCCCGTCGCGGCATCGCTGCCGGTCGCGGTGTCACTGCCGGTCGCCACGTCACTGCCGCTGCCCGAATCGATGATACTCGTTGCATCACTCGCGGCGTCCATGCCGACCGTGCCGCTGTCCGGATCGGACGAAGCATCGGTGCCGCCGGAGCCCGCATCGGTTGGCGTGGACCCGAGTGACTCGAGCGTCGCGAGAATCGAGTAGGCGCCGCCGCGATTCGAGGCCAGCCCGCTGACGGTGATGGTCTTGTGGAGAACGACGTCGTTGCGATTGTCGACGACGAGTTCTACCGCGGCGCCGGGCTCGTTCGATTCCTCGTCGGTGATGCACATCGTGAGATCGCAGTTCGGATACACGCGCACGACGGCGGACAACGGATCGGCGGGGGTCACGCGAATGATCGCGCGCGCGTTGGGCGGAATGTCGAACGCGTAGAAACGCTGCGGCGCGCTGCTCGGGCGGCAAGCGGTCGCGACAATGCCTGCGCTCGGCGTGGTGTCGAACGGCCGCGTCTCGCCGGGGAGAAGTCGGATCGAGTGGTCGCACGCGCCGCCGGGCTCACTCGTGTTCGCATCCGGATTCGTACTCACGTCCGGATCGCTCATCGCGTCGATCATGGAGTTCCCGCTGTCGACGACGTTCGATCCATCCGCCGTCACGTCGTCGGGCGCGCTGTACGTATCGGTTGCGTCTGGCATCAGTGCGACATCGGGCACGTGGTGGTCGGCGGCGACATCGGGATCGCCACTGCCGCCGTTGCAAGCCGTCAACACTGCGGCGATCGCGAGCGCGAATCCCCGTCGCTTCGTCCACGTTCCGAACATCGCTGGTCCTCCCACGAGAGGCGACCGTCTGACCGCGAGTGGCGCGATCGGTGACGCTGCGCCGTTGCAACGGGCTCGACCAGCACGATGGATGCCGGGGACTACCGCGGTGGGGAGACCGATGAATCGTGGAGGCGCGTCGATCAGCGCGGGCGACGTTCGACATCGCTCGCGCCGAGCAGGAACGCGAGGGCGGACGCGCGGTCGCCGAACACGCCGTAGCGAAGCCGCGGGAGCAGGTACCGAAACGTCGTGGTGATGGCGATGCCCGAGCGCAGCGTGCCGACGAACGCGACTCGGCGACTCTTGCGCGGACGCGACAACGCCCACTTGATCCAGCGGATCGGCAACCCGGACTCGATGCTCTCGAGGCCGATGCCGTCGTAGAGGATCGAATCGCAGGCAGGATGCGCCGCGTACAGTCGATCGAGTTCGGCTTGCGCGCCAACGCTCATCGCGAAGGTGACGTGGCCGCGCGAGACGCACACGACGTACGGCCCGGTGCCGAGCGACACGTCGATGGATCCGATCAGCGCGCGATCCCCCTCCACCCGACGTACTGTCGGCCCGCGCGGGCGCGGAGTGCAACCGCGCTCTGCGAACTCGTTCGGTTGTCGTTAAGGCGGGACGCGCGTTGAACCCCCACTCAGTCGCGTGGCCGCGACAGCTCGCCCCCCGGATCGGCCCGGATCGGGGGCGAGCCGCATTTGCCGGGGAGATCGCGCGGTCTCCGGCAACCATCAGGTTGCGTTTCGAACGAGGTCTATCGTGCGTGCTGCGATCGCTCGCGCATCGACGCACGCAACTGCGGACGCGTTCACGACGAGGCGAACGCGATCTTTGTTTCGACACCTCACGACTTCGCCCGACGCTCGTGTCCGATGTGTTCGTGGTTCGACAGGCTCACCATGAGCGGTGCGCGCACTGCGGGGAAGCGGGCGCGGCCCACGGGCTGGCCGACAACAAGCGGGGAAGCGTGCGCGGATCGCTGCGTGACCTGCGGCGAGGCGGCGGGCGCGGGCTAGAACCGCGCGAGCGCGCGCGTCGTGCGCGTTCGCACTTCGCTCCAATTCACGTTGCGCAGGAACGCATCGAGGTAGCCGTTCTTGTTGGCGCCGTAGTCGATCGCATACGCATGCTCGAACACGTCGAGCACGAGCAGCGGCGCAGCCTCCCACGAGCCGAACGCATGCCCTTCGGTCTGGACGAGATCGAGCGTCCGCGAGGTCGGATCGGCGACCAGCACGACCCAGCCGTTCGATGCCGCCGCGCAGCCCCTGAGCTGCGCCTGGAACCGTTCCATCGATCCGAAGCGCTGATTGATCATCTGCACGAGGTCCGCCGGCGCGGTCTGCCCGCTCGCCAGGTTCGCGAAGTACATCTCGTGGAGGACTGAACTGTTGCGGGCCGAGAGTTCGGCCGCGCGCAGCGAGCCGTACTCGCTCCAGTAGCCGCCCGCGTGCGTCGGATCGGCGCTCGCGAGTTGCTGGCGGATCTCGTTCAGCTTGCGCACCGCACCGCCGTAGTTGTTGTCGTGATGCGAAACGAGGAGTCGCTCGGAGAGCCCGGTGAGACTCGTCGGCGCGAACGGCAGTGGGACGACGGTCTTCTCCGCCGGCGCGGCGAGCAACGCGTGTCCCGCATCGGGGCCGGCAGGATGGCGCGCCTGTGCCTGCCGCTGCTGCGCGTCCGCCTCGCCGGGCTTTGCCACCATCGCTGTTGCGGCAGTCACCGCGACCGCGACGCCGAATGCTCTTCGATCCATGCCGTCGTTCATTGCGAAGTCTCCTCGGGTCGATCGTCTGCCAAAGAATGCGCGAAGTACGTCGCGGGCGGGTCGCCTTCCCTCACCGCGCGCTGGCGCGTGTCATGGCGGTGCGTGCTGCGATCGCTCGCGCATCGACGCACGCATGTGGGCGTTTGCCGACGAG
>CBIHQZ010000758.1:0-4081 GCA_966212315.1 uncultured Myxococcales bacterium | reverse complement strand
GGTGAGGTCCTTCCCCCAAACGCGAAACGCCCGACCGGGCTTCCCCGATCGGGCGTCTCTCTTCTCACTCAGTCGAGCGCTTCTACGTCCCCGACGGCTCGGGGCGACGCGGCGGGAAGATGCTGGCCGTCTTCCCCGTGTTGCCGCGACCTGCGTCTGCAGCGCGCTTGTGGCGCTCGCTCCACGACGGAATCGTGACGCGCGCACGCTGCGGCAGCGGACGACCCTCGATGCACGCCATGATCTCTTCGCTGTCGAGCGTCTCGCGTTCGAGAAGCGCTTCGGCGAGTCGATCGAGGCCCGCGCGGTTGTCGGTGAGGCACTTGCGCGCCACCTCGAGCTGATCGGTGATGATGCGGCGAACCTCGTTGTCGATCGCGATCGCGGTCTCTTCCGAGTAATCGCGCTCGCTCGTTCCGAAGTCGCGACCGAGGAACGGCTGCTGCTCGCTCTGGCCGTACGCGATCGGACCGAGCTTCTCGCTCATGCCTTCGCTGCAGACCATCGCACGCGCGATCTGGGTCGCATGCTTGATGTCGCTCGAAGCGCCCGTGCCCTGCTGGCCGAACACGACTTCTTCCGCCGCGCGCCCGCCCAGCGCCATCGCGATCATCGCGAGGAGCTGTGACTTGCTGCGGTTGTGAACGTCTTCGGTCGGGAGCGTGACCGCGAGGCCGAGTGCCGCTCCGCGCGGAATGACGGTGACCTTGTGCACCGGATCGTTGCCGGGAACGACCATGCCGACGAGCGTGTGACCCGCTTCGTGCCACGCGGTGGTCCGCTTGGTCGCTTCGCTCATCACCATGTTCCGGCGCTCGACGCCCATGACGACCTTGTCCTTGGCGAGCTCGATGTCACCCATCGCGACGACGTCCTTGTCCTGACGTGCGGCGAGAAGAGCGGCTTCGTTCACCAGGTTCTCGAGATCGGCGCCCGCGAATCCCGGGGTGCCGCGCGCGATGACGTCGAGGTCGACGTCGGGCGAGAGCGGAACCTTGCGGGTGTGGACGCGAAGGATCTGTTCACGACCACGAACGTCGGGACGCGGCACCGTGATGCGGCGATCGAATCGACCCGGACGAAGAATCGCCGGGTCGAGCACGTCGGGGCGGTTCGTCGCGGCGACGATGATCACGCCGTCGTTCGCGTCGAAGCCGTCCATCTCCACGAGGAGCTGGTTGAGCGTCTGCTCACGCTCGTCGTGACCGCCGCCCATGCCGGCGCCGCGATGGCGACCGACGGCGTCGATCTCGTCGATGAAGATGATGCAGGGCGCGTGCTTCTTCCCTTGCTCGAAGAGGTCACGCACGCGGCTCGCGCCGACGCCCACGAACATCTCGACGAAGTCCGAACCCGAGATACTGAAGAACGGCACGCCTGCTTCACCCGCGATCGCTCGCGCGAGCAGCGTCTTGCCCGTTCCGGGCGGTCCCATGAGAAGCACACCCTTCGGGATGCGACCGCCGAGTCGGCGGAACTTCTTCGGGTCCTTCAAGAAGGCGATGATCTCTTCGACCTCGTCCTTCGCCTCGTCGATGCCGGCGACATCGGCGAACGTGATCTTGTTGTTCGCGTCGTTCACGAGCCGTGCGCGCGACTTGCCGAAGCTCATCGCCTTGCCGCCGCCGGCCTGGATCTGACGCATGAAGAACATGAACATGCCGAGCAGGAACAGCATCGGCAGCCACGACACGAGCACCGTCGTGAGGAAGCTGTTGTTGTCTTCCTTCTCGTTGTGAACCACGACGTTGTGGGTGATCAGCTCGTTCTGGAGCGTCCACTCGTCGATGGGACCCGTGGTCGACCGTTCCTCGGGCGCCGCGTTGGGCGACATCCGTCGGGTGTAGGTCACGTCGCGGTCCTTGATCTTCACATCGACCACGCGCCCGGCGCGAACGTCCGCGATGAACTCGCTGAACGCCACGGGATGGGCACCCTGGCTGCTGGTGAAGACGTTGTAGACCGCGAGGAACATGAGGATCAGGAAGATCCAGAGCAGGAGTGTCTTGTGTGACTGCTTCACGGGGTCCTCGTCACGGTGCGCTGAATTGCGAAACGTCGTTGAGTCGTCGCGAGAATTGGCTCGAGTGTCAGTAGCATCCGGCTCCCTGTGGTTCAACTGATCCCCTTGCCAGCCGAACGCTGGACCCGAGGGAACCGCAGCACGATCACGTTACGTTCCGGGATGTACGTCCCGATCAAACCAGGTCCTAACAACACCTCTTCACGTTGCCGGCGTTCATGGGTTCGTCGCAGCAGCCATGCCAGTGGGCCCCGCGCAGTTTTGCGCACCTGGGCCGTGGCGCTGAACTGACGAAGCAGCGCGTCGGCCAGCGCCTCGGCCGTGACGGGCGGAATCGGCTCGACCGGGATCTCGGCCCGGTCGGCGACGAGGATCACCCTCCCCATCCGTTCGTTGACATCGTGCTCGAGAAAGCGGGCCCACCGCGCCGCGTCACGCCCCGCGCGTAGAAGCGCGTCGTCGCAGCCATGAACCTCGACGCGCAGGCGCGGAAGAATCGTCTGCCGCAGTCGTGCTTCGAGCGGCAGCCGCGTCGACGGGTCGGGTGGAAGTGACACCGGCTCGATCCCGGCCGTACGCGCCAGCTCGAGCGCCTCGGCGTCGCGGAGATCGAGCAACGGACGCACGATGCCGTCGCGTCGCCGCGCCACGAGTGGTCGCAATTTGTGCAACGGAACGCCACGAACGAGTCGTGCGAACACATGGGCGACCGCGTCGTCGCGCGTGTGGCCGAGCGCGATGCGCGAGAAGCCTTCGCGGTCGGCGAGCACCCGCAGCGACTCGAGCGGGCCGCGCCCCTCGGGGCTGATCGCGTAGAAGTTCGCGCCGAGCTGCCGGGCGAATCGACCTGCGTCCGCGACCGCGTCGGCCGAGTCCTCGGTGTCGAAGTCGATCGCGCCGACCGCGATGTCACCCAGTCCGAGGTCGTGCTGCGCGAGTCGAAGAAAACCGAGCACGCCGAGACTCGCGGCACCGCTGCCCGAACCGACGAGCACGCGTTCGCGCGGGCGGAAGATCTTCCGTTCGCGACAGAACGCGACCGCGCGCTCGTAGGCCGTTCGGTGGCGGCGCGAAGTCGTCATCGCAGCAGCCGGCGGTCAGACAATTTCGAACTCCTTGCAGAACATCGCCTCCGCGGGCTGTTCACCGGCAAAGGCCTCGGTGCGATGCGGCGCCGTGGGATATTCGTGCGCGCAGCGCGGCACGCTCGCGTCGAAGTACACGCAGTCCTCACAGGCGAACTGGAACGCGAACTCGATTCGCTGTCGTTGGAATTGCGGGCCGAGTGGAACGCGCATCGTTCTGAACCATAGCCCGTCTCTCGCGGTCCGGAATCCCTGCGAAGGCGATTTGCCGGGGCTTGGACGCGAATCAGTGTCGGACCCGTGGGCGCTTCGAGCACGAGCGCAGCAGGCAGAAGTCAGCGCCTGATCAGCGTGGCGACGGTTTCGAGATGCGGGGTCTGCGGGAACATCTCGAACACCGTGAGTCGCTCGACGTCCATTCGCGCGCCGAGAATTCCCAGGTCGCGACCGAGGGTGGCGGCATCGCACGAGACATAGACCAACCGTTTCGGCGGCTTCTTCGCGAGGATTTCACACACCTCGCGCGCGCCGGTACGCGGCGGATCGAGCACCACCACGTCGGCTTTGCGATCGGCGAACTGTTCGGAGGTACCGACCGTGGCGCTCACGTTCGAGAGCCCGCGCGCCGCGAGATTGCCGCGCATCGCTTCGACCGCATCGCGCTCGGATTCGATAGCCGTCACGCGCGCGGCGGTCTTCGCGAGCACCACCGTGAAGTTCCCGGCGCCCGCATAGAGTTCCATCACGTGCTTCGTCGCGCACTTCGCCTCGCGGGCTACGTGATTCGCGAGTGCTTCGTTGAGCGCCTCGTTCGCCTGCGCGAAGCCTTCGAGTCCGAGACGCAGCGCCGCACCATCGCCCGCGCGCCCGATCGGATGCGGATCGCCCGCGAGTGCCGGAGCGGTTGCGCCCGGGGGCCACAACGCCGCGCCAGCGAAACCGCGTTGGAACAATCGCGACGGCAGTTCGAACG
>CBIHQZ010000757.1:0-4096 GCA_966212315.1 uncultured Myxococcales bacterium | reverse complement strand
GATGCGGTCCGAGTCGCTGTGCGAAAGAAGCAATCCGAGCGCTTGCACGAAGTCCGCGAGCGGCGCGCTCTGCGAAGTGTCGAAGCTCTGATACTGCACAGCGGGCACGGTGCAGGTCGCGTCGGGGTCGGTCGCGCTCGGGCACGCGCGCGTCAGCATGTAATCGCGCGAG
Source organism: uncultured Myxococcales bacterium (assembly GCA_966212315.1). Taxonomy (GTDB): domain Bacteria; phylum Myxococcota_A; class Polyangia; order Polyangiales; genus CBIHQZ01. The sequence goes on along the minus strand of CBIHQZ010000757.1, from coordinate 3,924 downwards.
GCCATCGTGCGCGGTCCGAGGAGTGCCGTCGCGCCGCGGGCGAAGCGAAGGCCGATGCTCTCGGTCGGATCGACGAGCGTGCGCGCATCGTGGAGCAGCGCGCTCATCACGCTCGAATCGAGGTCGACGTACTCGTAGAGCGGTTGCCCACCCACGACCGCGCGGCCGTTCGCATCGCGCGGACCGTCGGGCGCTTCGTTCGCCTGGAACGGGGTCGGCACGATGAGCGGGCGGCCACGCGAATCGACGAACTGGCCGCCGATGGAGTCCGCGAATCCATCGGGCGAACCCGACGGCAACACGTCGACGAACGGCGAGGGGAGCGCGCCGCCCGGGGTGCTCACGCGCGGCATGCCACGATGGTCGCGACGCACGGCCCAGCGCGGATGACCGGTGGCGAGCGCGGGATCGGTGCGGAACACGAGGTCGGTGATCGCGTCGAGCGTGGTGCCCGACTGTTGATCGGACGCGGGTGCAGGGGCCGAGCGCGCGAGTTCGCCGCCCGCCATGTCGAGCAGTGCGCGGAAGTGATCGCGCGCGGGACCGGCCGGATGGGCGACGTTCTCTTCGCGCACGAGCGCGAACGTGCTCTCGAGTACTTCGCCGAGCCGCGGGTATCCGAGCAGTGCGCGCGTAAGCCCGAGCGCGACGCGCGGTGCACGCATGCCCTGATGGTGCGAGAGCGCGGCGAAGGCGTTCGGTGCGGCGCTGTCGTTCACGACGTTCATCAAGAGCCGCGTGAGTGCGCGCGTGGTCTGCGGCAGAAGATCTTCGTCGCGCGCGGTGGTCCCGCCATCCGCGAGCCGGATCGTGCCGCCGTCGCGGGTCGAGCCGTTGTCCGTGCCGTAGAGCGGCAGGAGATCGAAGAGCATGCGATCGGCGTCCGCATAGAGTGCAGTCGGAATCGCGCGATCGATCGCGTCGACGATGCCGGGACGATGCAGCCCCATCGTGGCGACTTTCGGGCCGACGTTCATCGTCATGCCGCCATCGCCCACCGTCGTCGCGCCGGTGCAGATCCCGCGGGCGCGCGAGAAGTCGACGTCGTCGGGCGACTCGCCCACATCGACGCGTTCGCACACGACGTGGAACACCTCTTCACCGAGTGTTCCTCGCTGTTCGGGAACGACACGCTCGGTGTCGAAGTCCCCCACACACATCGCTGTTCCGACACTCGCCGCTGCGAGCGCGATCAAACCAAGCCGCCCGCGCCGAAAGAAAGACATCGCCGCGCCTCCGCTGCGGCGACGGTATCACGCTCGCAGCGGGCGCTTTCGGGAGATTGCGACGAAGCGGAAGCGTCGTAACGGCCCTGCCATGAATCGGCGGGGCTCACGGCCCGGACACCGATGCTATGAACCGCAGAATGCGGATCCTCGAATCGCTTCCCGCGCTGTATCAACCGCTGCTCGCGCCGTTCTTCTCCCGGGAAATCGCGGCCGAATCGAAGGCGACGTGTGATCGCTGCGCGATGTGCGAATCGACCGCGACCGAGCGCGTCGAATCGGCCGACGGGCGCTCGCACTTCTTCAGTCCCGACACGAAATGCTGCACCTACCATCCGCGGCTGCCGAACTACCTCGTCGGTGCGCTCCTCGCCGATACGCATCTCGACGTTGCCGAAGGACGGCGGCGCGTGCGCGAACGGATCGCCGCGCATCGCGGTGCCACGCCGATGTGGCTCAAGCCGCCCGCGCAATACAGCGTGCTCTACGACCGCGCGAACAACGCCTTCGGACGCGCGACGTCGTTGCTGTGCCCGTACTACGTGAGTGAATCGGGAGCCTGCGGAGTCTGGCGGTTCCGCGAGGCGGTGTGCTCGACGTACTTCTGCAAGTACGTGGAAGGCGCCGACGGTCGCGCGTTCTGGACGTCGCTCAAGACGTTCGTGACGGTGATGGAGATCCAACTGTCGCGCTACGCGCTGCACCAGGTGATGCCGGCGTTCATCGAAGCCGGGCAAGACCGCGAAGAAGCGAGTTCCGATGCGAAGCTCACGGTCGACGATCTCGAGCACGGTGCGATCGCCGACGATGCGTATCGCGCGTTGTGGGGCGAATGGATCGGGCGCGAAGAAGCGCTCTATCGCGCCTGCTTCGACGCGGTGCGCGCGCTCGACGCGAACGGACTGGAACGAGTGCTCGGCTTCGACGGCGTCGCGGGGATCGCGCGACTGCAGAAGCTGCACGACGTGATGACCGAGACCGCGCTCCCCGACCGCCTGCGGTTCAATCCGGGCGCGACGGTGAAATGGCTCGGTGACGGGAGCGTCGCCTTCGCGAGTTACAGCGAGTTCGATGCGGTCGCATTGCCCGGCGAGGCTTACGCGCTGCTCACGCTCTTCGACGGTCGCGCGACCACGGGCGCCGTGCGCGAACGGATGCGGCGCGAGCGTGGGGCGGATCTCGACGACGACGTGCTGCGTGTTCTCTATCGCCAGCGCGTACTGACGAGCGGCTGACAGATCGCGATCAGTTCGAGAAAACGGAGATTGAGTCGCCGCCACGAATCGCGCTACGGAACAGGGGTTCGATGGAGTCGATCCTCCGGTTCTATCTGCTCGCGCTGGCGCAGGGACGCGAGGCATTCACGCGCGACGCGCGCGACGTGTACCTGGTGAAGCGCCCGACCCGCGTGCTGCCCGCGACGGCAGGGTTGTTCGACGACGAGGACAACGAGCCCGACACCGAGATCATCGGTCTGCGCGGTACCGACGCGAGCGAACTGCGCACGCCTGCGCGCGAGGAGTGGGAGGCGTCGCCGATTCGCAAGCGGCCGGGCTACCCGCCGTACAATCGCGTCGTCGTCGGGCGGTCGCGCGTGTGCGACGTGGTCTGTCCGTACACTTCGATCTCGAAAGTGCACGCGCACATCCGACTCGAGAACTTCATGCCGGTGGCGATCGTCGACGAAAAATCTGCGAACGGGACGTTTCTCAACGGCCGGCGGCTCGCGCCTTTGGAAATCGCACCGCTCGGGCTCGGTGATCGTTTGCGACTGGGCGACGTGGATTTCGAGATCGTCGACGCGAGCGCGTTCTACGACCTGCTCCGCGCGCAGATGTGACGCGCGCTCAGCGGGCGCGTTCGAGCGCTGCGAGCGATTCGGTGATGTGGCGGTCCATCGACGTCTGCGACGAGAAGATGTGCCGGATGACACCCTCGCGATCGATCACGAACGTGACGCGCCCCTTGAGCACCCACAACGTCGTCTTGACGCCGTAACGCGCGCGGACGGTGCCGTTCAGATCGGAGGCGAGCACGAACGGGAGGCGATAGTGCTTGGCGAATTTCGCATGCGAGGTGACGTCGTCGTCGCTCACGCCGATCACCTCGGCGCCCGCTGCGACGAAGTCCTCGTACGAGTCACGAAAGCTGCACGACTCGGCGGTGCAGCCGGGCGTGAAGTCCTTCGGATAGAAGTAGAGGACGACCGCCTTCTTGCCGCGGTAGTCCGCGAGTCGGACGCGACCGCCGTCTTGCGCGGGGAGATCGAAGTCGGGGGCGGCGTCGCCGACGCTGAGCGTTTCGCTGTCTGCCATGATGGGGTCCGGTTCGTAGGGTAGGCCGCGCGCGAACGCAAGACGCGCTCGGTGGGAGAGCACGCGCGGACAGGCTTTCACGCCGGCGGTATCGCGATTTTCAGGATGGATCGATCGCGATCGTGGCGTCGGTACTGCCGGCGAGAGACGCGACGAGATCGTTGCATGCGGCACGCGGAGCGCGGAAATGCATGCGCTTCGTTGCGCCTTGCAAGAGGTACTCGATCTTGCCGTGTCGTCGTACGTCGTGTCGGCGCCAGCGACGGAGCCAGGTCGCGACGATCTCCTCCGCAGGCGAGTCGGTGTCCACGTCGAGACGAATGTGGACGAGGTCTGCGCTCGCGAGCGTACCGCGTGTTCGCTCGGCACCGATGAAGCGCGAG